>JADFJI010000102.1:5401-7343 GCA_022566235.1 Chloroflexota bacterium | reverse complement strand
AAGCGGCTCGACCCGACCCTCAGCATCCCGGAAATTGGAACCCAGCTCGGCGTGGCGACAGTGCTGGGCGGCGGCGTGCAGCGGGCTGGGGATCACATCCGGATCAACGTGCAGCTCATCGACTGCGAGACCGAAGCCAACATTTGGGCCGAGACCTATGACCGCGAATTGACGGCTGCCAATACCTTTTCCATCCAGAGCGAAATCGCCAAGACCGTCGCAGATGCGTTGCAAGCCACGTTGTCACCGGAAGAGCAGAAACTAATCGACACAGTCCCCACCGAAAACATGGCCGCTCTTGAAGCGTATTTTCACGGCAAGCAAGGCATGGAAAAGCGAACCAGCACGACCTTGGCAGAGGCGGTCGATGATTTCAATCGTGCGATTGAACTCGATCCGAGCTTTGCGCTTGCGTATGTCGGTTTGGCAGATAGCTACGTTCTGCAAGTCGATTACAGTGGTCAGTCGCTAGAAGAGACGCTTTCCAAAGCGCAAGCCGCGGCCGATACGGCACTAGCGTTGGACGACCGACTCGCTGAGGCCCACACCTCGCTCGGGCGTATCGCTGATGTCCGAACTGACTACGAAGCTGCCGAGGCCGCGTACAAGCGTTCCTTGGAGCTGAACCCCAACTACGTCACGACGTACGTTTGGTACTCTGCTCTGCTGAGTGGAAAGTCGAGACGTCTCGAAGCGTTGGAGATGGTCAAGAAAGCGGCTGAGTTGGACCCCCGGTCGCCAGTCGTTCTCTCGTATGTCGGTTCCCGTTACGAAGATGTAGGTCGGTTCGACGAGAGCTTGGGGTGGTTTCAAAAGGCGTTCGAGGTCGCGCCGGATTATGCGACCGGGTATTACGTAGTAGGGATGCATTATTGGAACTCCGAAGGGCGGCTCGACGAGGCTGTTCGATGGTTTCAGAAGTGTGTGTTGATCGATCCCGGAGATCCCTGGATTGGTGCTTATCTCGGCTGGCTGTTCCTGGATCTCGGCGATCTCGATTCCGCCGAGTACTGGAGCGAAAGATCGATCGAGCAGGCCCCGGAAAGCTTCTATTCGAATCTCGCCATGGAGCTTCTTCATCTGTATCGAGGCGATCTTTCCGCGGCACTGGAATACGGCCGAAGGGCATTCGAGACAAAATATTTTTATGCCGACTTCTACAGCACATTCGAGCCGGTACGAGTTCACGAAATGAGAGAGGGGAACTACGTTGAAGCGCGCGCAGCATTCGAGAAAATCGCTCCCGAATTGCTGAACGCGGATTCTCCAAAGATCGGTGATCGGAATTATCGAGCAGCGATCGATCTCGCGCTGATCCTGTCCGAAACGGGTGAGCACGAGCGAGCTGATTGGCTACTTGAAAGTAGTCTCCAGTACATCCAGCAGATTCCACGCCTCGGTACCTGGGGCTATGGGGTTGCTGACGTGCAAATATACGCGTTGCAAGGCGACAAGCAGAAGGCGTTGTCGGCCCTTCGGCAGGCCATCGACGAGGGCTGGCGTTATCTTTGGCGGTATTCGCTCAAATACGATCCGACCTTGGAATCACTGCACGACGATCCCGAATATCAGGCGATGGTCGCCGAGATCGAAGCCGACATGGCGGCCCAGCTAGCGCGGGTGCGGGAGATGGAGCGCAACGGGGAGTTGGAACCGATCCCTGAGATTGCGGCGGAATAGCCGATGTCACTGATCGCCGAACTCAAGCGACGCAACGGCCAGAATGTCGTGGTGACGGTGGGTTTTCGCGTCGCGAGTCTCACGGGTTTTCCAGCCTTCCCAGTCCCGTCCCTGAGCCCGCTCGGCATGGCTGTGCTTTTGAGTCTGCTGGAACTAGCGAGCTGGCAGAGGCTTCGCAGCTAGAGCGTGGTCGGGACTCACGGCGGGTGGGAGGTCGCGACATGACCGTTGTGGGCGGGAGGTCCATCCGGATTGCTGGCTT
>JADFJI010000102.1:0-5391 GCA_022566235.1 Chloroflexota bacterium | reverse complement strand
CCCCTTCGGTTCGCTCTGATTGCGGCGCTCACCGCGCTTTCCCTGGGGAGCTGCACATCACCTCCTCCGCTGGCGGAGGAGCTTATGCCGGCGACGATTGTCTTCGATCGTGTCGTTCTCTTGGAAGAGACTTCTGAAACGTCCGCGAACGTAAGCCTCGGTGACCTCAACAGCGACGGTCACCTGGACCTCGTGTTGGTCAAGGGGCGCCACTGGCCATTACTGGATCCTGTGCTCATTGGCGACGGCACCGGTTCGTTTCTGCCAGCTCGACCGCTCGGCGATATTCCTGATCGCTCGTATTCTGGGCTTCTGGTCGACATGGACCACGATGGAGACCTGGATCTTGCCGTCGGCAATGCGTACCACGTCTATTCCCTTGAACTCCACGGGTTTTCCGCTCTTGTGAGTCGCCTTCGCAACCCAGCAGAACGACACCAGGTCCCCCTCACCAATGATGTTGTAGTGATCGAAGGTCATACCATCGGGAAACATGTCCTTGTCATAGCGAGACATCTCTTTCGCCGTCTCCGGGCCCCGTCCGGGCCGCGGGTCGGCCACAGGTGTATGAATAATACAGTCAGGGTGAATGACCTTATCCGCCAAATCCAGGTTGTAATTCTGAATGATCTCCAGATGGAGAAGCTGAGCTACCGATTTGTTCTCTTCCGACATTTCACACCTCCCTTATTTCATCCTGAAAGAATTTCTTTGTATCGCCGAACCGCTAAAGCAGTATATCATCGTGCAGCATCGAAGTTGGACTCTATCGATACGCTATGGGCGTGCTTGAACACGATGCCTAATTTAAAGGCTTTTGTTTAGCTGAGCCAGGAGGCGGACTGTGCGCTCCCAGCACGCCTGTTTGTCAGCCCCGGCCCCGAGCACCGAGGCCAGCACCTCGCCAGCGCCCCACTCGAAGAGTTGACCCAACCGTTCCGCCACCGTTTCCTCGCTGCCGGAGATCACCACCGCATCCAACATGCGGTCACTCCAGGTCTCCGTTTCCTCGGCCTCGGGGAAACCGGCGTCGGCGAACATGCGCTGGTAGAAGATCGACTTGGGATAATATTCCAGATCCTCCAAGGCAGCGGTCCGTACCTCGTCAGGGTCATCGTGGACGCACACCGCTGCATGGGTGATCAGGGGCGGCACTTGCCGACCCGCCTCCTCAGCCCCTTCCCGCATCGCGGGCAGGGCCACATCCCGGAGGTATTCACCCGGGCAGACCCAGCTTATGGCGCCATCGGCCTCAGCGCCGCACAGCTTGAAGGAGGCGCGCCTGAGGGCCGAGGCCATCACAGGCAGGTCGGGCGCCGTCTGGTCCGTGCTGGCATGGGCCCGGTAGTGGTGACCCTCGAAGTCCACTTTCCCTTCTTGGAGAAGGGCCTTAACGATTCTCAGGTACTCCCTGAGGTTGGTCAAAGGCCTCTGGAAATCGAACCCAAAGGTGCCCTCCATCTCCGCCCGGTGGCTGGGGCCGAGCCCGAGGCGGAAGCGGCCCGGGGCCAGATCAGCCAGGACCTGGGTCTGCTGCACCATGGTGATGGGGTGTCGAGGCCAGGTAGGCACTATGGCGGTTCCCAGCAGTATCTCATCGGTTTGCACCGCGGCCGCAGCAAGCAGGGTGGGTGCGTCCATGTCCACGCCTCCATCGGTCAGCCATGCGGCCTTGATGCCCATCTCCTCCAGCCGCCGGATGCGCTCCAAGACCGTGTTGCAGTCGCCGCCCATGGCCTCGACGCCGATGATTTTAGGGCTCATGTTTCCCTCCAGGCGTTTCTTTGAACTCAACTGCAACCCCTACGTCATGAAACGCACTCGCCTGATTGGTAGGGGACGCCATGCTAGTACTGGACTCCCATCAGCCTGGCGGCACCAAAAGTGTGGGTAGACCCCAAGATCTGTATTATCCCGACGGTAATATCTCTGGAAGCGTCCAGCCCGCTCACCAGAAGGGAGTCGCCGCCAATGACCCGGTCTACCGAGGGCAAAGAGACCTCTTTCTCGTAGTTACCAGTGCTGACGATGGCGTCGGCCTCGGGCACGAAAAAGACGAAGCCTGTGTCATCGGGGGTCCGGGCCATCTCGGGATTCAGGAGGGTCGCTTTGATACCCAGGGCCTCGCACTTGCGGAAAAGAAGCATCGGGTCCATCCCTGGGTGACCCCCTCCTATCCAGGTGATCACGACGCCCTGGACCCCCAGCATCTGGAGCAGCTTGGACGCATAGCTGGTATTCCGCTCCTTCTCCTCCAGCCGGTCGTTACCGCAGGGATAGAGGAGCACACCCATGAAATCCAGGTCTTTGCCGTGCCGTCGGTACATCTGGTCTACCACCGGGTGGTTCTGGAAGAAATAGGTGGCGTATCTGATGGCGGCAGGGGTGTTGAAAGGCCGGAACAGGACCCCATCCATCAGCTCGTTTGGGTGGAGCAGGGTGGGCTGCCAGCCCGGTTGGGCACCGTACAGGAACTCCCCTAGGACCTCGGCCGCATACATAACCTTGGGCAGCCCCGTATCGACGGGCCCGAGTTGGTAGACCTCTTCTCGACTCGGCGTGAGGTCTCCGACGGCCTGGGCCAGATAGTCGGCCAGCTTGCACTGGGCCCGACGAACCGCTACGTTCCAGTCCTGGCTGTATTTGGATCCCCGCAGGCTGTTCAGCATCTCCAGGTCTTCGGCAGGGACATCGGGGCCCGGCTCCCCAGGAATGAACTCCACCACCAGGTTGGCGGTCTGGGAGAAGGGGCTGTAGGGGGCCCCGGGCCCCGACATGTCTATGATGGCCTCCCGCCAGTAGTACGTCTCACCGGCAACTGCTCCCCCTACCGACACCACGGCCATGCCCCCGAGTCGATGGGTACGGCCCTCGCCCACCTGGACGGGTGGTCCCAGGATACCGGGAAACACGCATCCAGGACCCGAGACCTTGTGCCTGGGCTCCATCACGTCCAGGACATGGATTATTCGCACCGACTCCCCCGGATGGGCCAGGTGGAGCCGCACGTCGCTGAAATAGACGCCGTCAACTATCAGGCCCCTGACTTCCTCCGGGTCTACCCGCAGCTCGCCGTTCGAGTAACGGGTGCCCGGGCCCAGGGTGATCCTGTCTACCTGAAAGGTGGCTAGTTCAAGTCTCATAGCGGTTGGTCTGTGGCGCGAACTGATACTGACATAGATTCAGCGTTGACGGCTTCCCCTCTCTTATTCGGCGACACCTGATGATACTATTGGTGAGACGCCCTATTCAAGCGCCCGGTAGTTGCTCTAATTGGACACCAGGCCTATCATTACGGAGATTCCCCCAGATCAAAGGAGGTGGGTCATGAGGTTCGAATTCACGCCGGAAGAGAAGGCATTTCGAAAAGAGGTGCAGGAGTTCTTGCGCCAAGAGTGGTCTGATGAGGAGCAGGTGGTGGAAGGGAGCGATGAGTGGTGGGCTATAGAGATGGCCATGCGGAAGAAGCTGGCCGAAAAGGGCTGGCTTGCTCTCTCATGGCCCAAAGAGTACGGCGGCATGGGCGCCACTACTATGCAGCAGGCCATCTTTACCGATGAATGGTCTTACGCCTATGCCCCGGGCCGGGACGGAGAGGGCATCGGATACATCGGTCCCGCCATCATGGTCCACGGCACCGAGGAGCAGAAGGTGCAGCACCTGAGCGGTATCGCCCGGGGGGAGGTGGTCTGGTGTCAGGGCTACTCCGAGCCCGAGTCGGGCTCCGACCTGGCCTCGCTGAGCACCCGGGCCGTTCTGGAGGGGGACGAGTGGGTCATCAACGGCCAGAAGATCTGGACCAGCCAGGCCCACTACTCCGACTGGATACTGCTCCTGGCCCGCACGGACCCCGAAGCGCCCAAGCACCGGGGCATCACTATGCTGCTGGCCGATATGAAGACCCCCGGCGTCTCGGTGCGGCCCATCATCGACATGACCAACGGCCACCCCTTCAACGAAACCTTCTTCGACAACGTCCGTATCCCCAAGGAGAACGTGGTGGGTGAGGTGAACCGGGGTTGGTACGCCGGTATGACCCTCCTGGACTTCGAGCGCTCTTCCTTGCAGCATTCGGCCTCCGCCCGCCGCTGTCTCGACGAGGCCGTCAAGTTCGCCTCGACAACCAGGGCCAACGGAAAGACCCTGATTCAGACGCCGACGGTCCGCAACAAGCTATCTGACATGGCCGTTCAGGTGGAGGTCGCCTACATGCTCTCGTACCAGGTGGCCTGGATCCAGAGCAAGGGGGAGGTGCCCAACAAAGAGGCCTCAATGGACAAGCTGTTCGCCTGCGCGACGGAGCAGCGGGCCTTTAATACGGCTATGGAGGTCCTGGGCCTCTACGGGCAGCTGGTAACCGGATCGAAGCGCGTGCCCCTGCGAGGGTTCATCGAAAAGAACTATCTGTTCTCCAGGTCCAGCACCATAGCCGGGGGCACTAACGAGATCCAGAAGAACATCGTCGCCACCCGGGGCCTGGGGCTGCCGCGCCAGTAGGCCTCTATCAACGCTGCCAGGGGACGTGGGAGCTAGTGAGGCGGGGCACTCGCGCTAAGGTGCTCATCGGGAGGCTCTGACCCCACTCTTCACCCGTTCTGGAGGGTTTTCAGCACAACAGGATCGGAGTCGAAGGTGTCACCGGCAATCAGATCATAAAATTCATCTGATGCACTATCTTTTCCCCCAACGTCCTGTCGCCAACGATTCTGGCTTTTTCTGAGGAGAGAGCGTGGCCCGGGTCCCAGCGGCCGCAGCTCAAGCAGGCGAAGGTCTCCACGTCCATGGTGAGGCGGACCGTGGGCACCGCCGGGAAAGTCCCTAGCTCCCTGGCCCGTTTTCCTTCCACCCCGATGGCCAGGACCCGGCCTGCCCCACCCGTGATGTCGAACACCACCGAGGAGCCGTCGGGGGCCTGGGCCTTTTTCCCAACGACGAAGGGCATTGCCATGGCCAGTCTACCCATGGAATGATCGGCTCCGGGGCCTTCCAGGTGTCCAGGTTGGGAGACGGCGCGGCGGATATCCTGCTCGTGGACCCAGGAATCGAAGATGCGTATGCGTATTAACTCCCGAGTCTCGCGATTGCCTATAGGGGTCTCGGTCTCGGCGTCAAAATAGTCGGGCCCCGAGGCCCTGAGCAAACTAAGCCGCTCCGAGGTAACCTCTCGAAACTCGTCCAGGACCCTGGTCCCGGGCCAGGGACGCCGCCAGTCAACCGCCACTTCGTTCCTGGCGCCAACCTCGTTCTTCACGTGGCTCATATCTCGAGGTTTGTGGTCGGGCATAGGCCTGCCCAGAAGCCAGGACTCGGTGCCTACGATGTGGGAGATGTGGTCCTGCACCGACCAACCGGGACAGTCGGTGGGTGTCCCCCACTCGGTATCGCCGAAGG
>JADFJI010000101.1 GCA_022566235.1 Chloroflexota bacterium | reverse complement strand
CGAGAGGACGAGTCCCTCCTTCCGCTTCAAGACACTTATGGAGGCCGGGTTCCGGGTCCCCGGGAGCTCCGACTGCACCGGCACCGATCCGTGGCTCACCAACCCGATGTTCGGCATCTGGTGCGTCGTCACCCGCCACACCTACTCCGGCGGCACCCTGGAGCCCGAAGAGAAACTCTCCGTCATGGAAGCCATACGGATGTATACTGCCAATTCCGCCTACTCCGAGTTCCAGGAGGAGGTCAAAGGCTCCATCGAGACGGGTAAGCTGGCCGATCTGGTGGTGCTGGAGAAGGACCCCCTGGAAGCGCCGGAGGAAGAGTTGAAGGATATAAAGGTGGATATGACCTGGGTGGATGGCCGGTGTGTCTACGTTAGGCAGTGAGAAGGACGATGTTGGAGAGAGGTTCATGAAGTTCAGCTACTACCTGCCCTGCTATTACGCGGACAAGAACAAGCCCGCGGAGGAGCTTTACCGGGAGGCTGAAGAGCAGGCCCAGTATGCCGAGGAGCTGGGCTACGATGCCATAGTCATCGCCGAACACTACTTCATGAACTTCCTGGCCTGCCCATCCATCCTTCTCTTCGCCGTCAAGGTCTCCCAGCTTGTTGGCCTCCCAATCGTTTCGGCTGTTCTCCCCATACCCCTGTACCATCCGTTGCGCCTGGCCCAGGAGATCGCCTTCGCCGATGTCTTGACCGGGGGGAGGCTGGAGATAGGCCTGGGGCGCGGCGCCTTCACCCACGAGTTCGAGCGACTTCAGATCTCCCGGGACCGCAATCGGGCCATGTTTAACGAGTGTCTGGACATCATGATCAAGGCCTGGACCTCAGAGACCGACTTCTCCTACGAGGGAGAGTTCTACCAGTTCCCCGGGACCACTGTCCTTCCCAAGCCCCTCCAGAAGCCCCATCCCCCCATCTGGATGTCGGGCCAGTCGGACCTCTCCGTCCAGTACGCCGTCAGCCACGGCTACAACATCATGAACACCCCATTGAGAAGCAGCTTCGATGCCCTGGAGGACACCTACGAGGTCTATACCGACACGCTGGAGGAGTACGGTAAGACCACCGAGGATTGCAAGCTGCTGATCCTTCGCAACGCATTCGTGTCCGAGGACAGGGGGGTGCTGGCCCGACAAGCGGACAACCTGCACTACAACCACGAGCAGTTCGTGACGGTGTACACGGGCCCCAGCGTGGTGAAGGATGGGATGGTGGAACCCCAGAACGTTCCTTTTGACCCTGCAGAGGTGTTCGATAACGTCATCTCTGGTGACCCCGAGGCCGTCATCAGGAAGTTGGAGCAGTATAGAGACCTGGGGATCAAGCACATCTGTTTGAACATGAACTTCGGCGGCACCCATGAGGAGGTAAAGGACTCCATGCGCCTCTTTGCCGAGACGGTCATGCCCTGCTTCCCGGATGAGGAGTGAGAAAGAGGCCTCAGGCCCTCCCTTCATCGATTGCTAAGTTTCCTTGTGACGCCGTACACTTTGTTGACATCCGTGGCGGCCTTTGTTACCCTTTTCGTGATGCAATCCCCTTAGAGAATGACGCTTGTCTTTCTGGGGGATTTTGTATTTGGCGGAGCGGGAGGAGCCGTTTCGAGGAGGGTCCTCGGTCATAATTCACCTGGCTGTATTCTGTCGACAGTGGGAGGAGGACAGAGCATGAGACTAACTCTATCTATCATAAAGGCGGACGTGGGTTCCATAGGAGGGCATACCAAACCCTCGCAGGAGATGATGGATTCCGTGAAATCCGACGTAGAGCATGCCAAGGAAAAGGGCCTGCTCATCGATGGGTTCGTTTCCCATACCGGTGATGACATCGCCATTATGATGTCCCACACCCGGGGCCCCGACGATCACGACGTTCACCAGTTCGCCTGGGACAGCTTCATCACCGCTACGGGCATCGCCCAGAGAACGGGCCTCTACGGCGCAGGACAAGACCTGCTGGTGGATGCCCCTTCAGGCAACGTCCGGGGGGCCGGGCCCGCCGTGGCAGAGCTGGAGTTCGAGCACGACCTTTCCAAGAGCAACAAGGTGCGGCCAGCCGAGTCCTTCACCCTGTTCGCCGCAGACAAGTGCGGGCCAGGGGCCTATAACTTGCCCCTCTTTCTCGCCTTCGCCGACCCGATGTACTGCGCCGGCCTGATGCTGCCCAAGCTGATTAAGGGTTTCCGGTTCCGCATCATAGACATGGACAACGTAAAAGGGGATAGCATAATAGAGTTGAATGCCCCAGAAGACTACTACCGCATCTCCATACTGCTCCGGGACAACGAGCGTTTCGCAATAGAGTCCATCCATTCCCGTACCTATGATGAGCCGGCGATGGCGCTCTCCGCTCAGCGGCTCCATAACATAGCCGGCACCTACACCGGTAAGGACGATCCGGTCGCCCTGGTGCGGAACCAGGGCATATTCCCCGCTCCCGAGGAGATCTTGTCTCCCTTCGCCAAGGCCCACTATGTGGGTGGAGATGCCAGAGGGTCCCACGTCATGCCTCTCATGCCGGTGGCGTTGAACACAGCGGTAACGGGCATGTACTGCATCCCACTGGTCTCCTGCGTCGGCTTCTCGGTTGATGCAGCGGGCCGGTTCTCCGACTCTTGGATCGACATGTTCGACAACGTAGCCTGGGACCAGGTGCGCTGGAAGGCCCAGGAGAAGGCCCAGGAGATGAGGTCTCAGGGCTGGTCGGGTGCTGCCATGCTTCCTTACACCGAGCTGGAGTACAGCGGCTTCCGTAATATCGTCGAGGATCTCATTTCCAACTTCTCTATTCAGGACGGCCATAAGCCTGCCGAGGAAGCGGCCGCCGCGGTCGAGCAAGCCGGATAGGCCCCCTCGCACCCTTATCCTTGTCGCCGGATAACCAGGTGGCTCACCCCGACAAGCTGCTGCTGGCCACCCACAACCAGGGGAAGGTCGGGGAGTTCAGACACCTGCTGAAGGACTCATCCTTTGTGCTGGTCACCCCTTCGGAGCTGAGCATCTCGATGGTGGTTGATGAGTCAGGCGACACCTACGAAGAGAACGCCTCTATCAAGGCCAGGGCATTTTCAGCGGCTTCGGGACTGGTGTCTCTGGCCGACGATTCGGGCCTCGAAGTCGACGCTCTGGACGGTGCCCCCGGGCCCTGGTCTGCTCGATACGCGGGCCCCGACGCCTCCGACGGTCAGAACTTGGCCCTTCTCCTGAGAAATATGGCCGGGGTTCCCTGGGAGAGGCGCACGGCCCGTTTCGTATGTGTCGTCGCCATCGCCATCCCTTCCGGAGAGGTGGAGCTATGCCGGGCTAGCTGCGAGGGTATAATAGGCCTGGAACCCTCCGGGGCCTCCGGATTCGGGTATGACCCGGTCTTCTACCTTCCACAACTGGGGAAGACCATGGCACAGTTGGATATGGAGGGGAAAAACCGGATCAGCCATCGGGCCCGTGCGGTCCGTAGGGCCGTGAGCATTATCGAAAAGATGGTGGCGCTTAATAGACAATTGTAGCCTGTATCCTTCTGGGGCTGGTCGCATCTAAAGGGGTAGCGACTAAATAACTCCGGGAGGTGGATGTAGGAATAAGAACCGAGACAATATGGATGGGCTGAGTCACATCGATGAGAAGGGGCGGGCGAGGATGGTGGACATCTCGGCCAAGCCCGACACCGAACGGGTGGCCCTGGCCAGAGGCCGGGTTGTCATGAAACCCTCCACCCTGAGGCTAATTGGTGAGGGCGGAATCCCCAAGGGCGATGTTCTGTCCGTGGCACAGATCGCGGGCATCATGGCCGCAAAGAACACCCCTCATCTGATCCCCATGTGTCATCCCCTTCTTCTCACAGGCATCTCCGTGGACTTTAGTCTCGATCCCGAGGGTGGCGTCATCGAGATAACCGCCACCGTCAAGACCACGGGCAAGACGGGTGTGGAGATGGAAGCCCTGACCGCCGTGACCGGCAGCGCCTTGACCATCTACGATATGTGCAAGGCCGTGGACCGTGGGATGCGTATCCAGGATGTAAGGCTGGTGCGCAAAAGTGGCGGCAAGAGCGGGACCATACAGCTGGAAGACCCTTCGTAAGGTACGGTCCCGCAGCCACGACATCCCAGGTTCCCTTCCCCACAGGACTTCACTCATGTACGCTGCAATTATAGAGTTGAATATCAAGAAATGGGTCTTCCGCCTGGTAATGGCGGTAATGGTGGTTTTCTTCGGATTTCTCATCTTAAAAGGCACTGGGTTGTTTAGAAAAACAGAGATCCTGGAGACCAATTTTCAGACCACCAACCTGCAGCAGGTCAAGATGGTCACCGTGCTGTCCAAAGACGGCATCAGGGCCATCAAGAGCCCTACCTTCGAGACCGTCTCGGAGAGCATCGAGGAGATGCGGGACAGTGAGCAGGTGATAGGGGTTTCCATCAATGGCGACCACAGGGCCTATCCGATAAATATTCTCAGCGTCCACGAGATCGTCGATGATGTGGTCGGGGGTGTGCCTGTGGCGGTGACGTGGTGACCCCTCTGCTACACGGGCGTCGTGTACGCCCGTCAGGTAAAAAGTACCCTTCTCACCTTCGGAGTATCGGGCAAGCTGATCATGAACGGCCTGGTGATGTACGACGATGAGACCGATACCCTCTGGAGCCAGGTCCTGGGCGAGGCGGTTCGGGGCCCCCTCAACGGCACCGCCCTGGAGGTGATTCCCTCCACCCAGACCACCTGGGCTACATGGCGAGAGCTCCACCCCGATACCCTGGTCCTGGACAAGAATGGCGGTTACCGGTCCGACCCCTACGCCCGATACTACACCAACAAGGACACAGGGATCCTGGGCGAGACCAACAAGGACAGGAGGCTGTACATCAAGGAATACGTGATAGGGGTATCCGTGGGCCAGCGCTCCAAGGCCTATCCATTCAGCGTATTGAACGATATACCAGTTGTGAACGATGTTGTAGGCGGCAGGCCCGTGCTGGTGGTGTTCGATCCGGAGAGCGCCACCGGAATCGTGTACGACCGCACCGTGTCGGGGCGGACCCTCGATTTCAGTCTCCTCACAATAGGAAGTGGCCCCGACTTCTTGATTCAGGACGAGGAGACGGGCAGCAGGTGGCGGGCCTTGACTGGCGAGGCCATCGATGGGGAGCTGGCCGGAGCATCTCTCGTGCAGCTTCCCTCCACCTACGTCTTCTGGTTTGGCTGGACAGACTACCATCCGGACACAGAGCTTTTCAACGGGTAGGGGCCACGGCCCTTGCCGGCCTATCTCAAGAGGAGCAGAGCTGAAATGAGAAGATTATTCACCAAGAAGTGGCTTCCTGTTCTGGCTGTCCTGGCTATAGTGGGCGCTGCATGTGGCGGTGGGGGTGGAGATGGTGAGGCGTCCACTGCGGTTCCCTCCACACCGACCTCCATTCCTGCTGCTGGATCGGAAAACAGGAGCCCCACCGCCGACTTCATCTGGCATCCCGACGCCGTTCCCGAGGGGGACAACTACCAGACCATGTTTACCTTTTCCGCCTCGGCCTCGGACCCCGATGGCGACCCGCTGACATATGAATGGCAGTTCACCGGAGGCAGGCCGCCGACGGCCACAGGTGAGCTGGTTAACACCACCTTCCCGGGAATCGCTCCCTATCTTATTACCCTCACGGTATCCGACGGCAGGGGTGGGGAAACCGTTGTGGTCCACACGGTGCCCCTCACCGCCGGAGCCTTGATGCCCACCTCACAGCCTGTCCCCCCCACTCCCGAGATCGATGTCGACGCCAAGTACAGATGGGAGTTCTTCGACATAGACCAGGGGGCCAAGCCGGCCCTAGCCCTCAACAGCCAGGGCGAGCCGGGCATCGCCTACATACTTGAGGAGATCCATGGGCTCATTAACTTTGCGGCATGGAATGGCGAAGGTTTCGACCTGTCCACGATAGATGAGGGCTATTTCTACGCTCCCCTGGACATGGCCTTTGGCCCTGACGACAGGCCCTACATCTCCTGGCACGATCACCAGGACCCAGATATGTTCATCCCTGAGCTGGGCGATGCTACACTCGGTTTCCTGACCGATGACGGCTGGCAGGTTGAGGCGGCATTCAGCGATGGGCATGACGGTTGGGACAACTCGGTCGCGGTGGACGCACAGGGTAACGCCCACATGGTGGCAGTGGACCCGTATCAGTTTCTAAGTGAATCGGGAATCGAATACTACTTCTTCGATGGAGAGAGTTGGACGGTGGAGGAGATAGGGTCGGGCCCGATCTCCTACGAATGGGGTACCGGCCTTGTCCTGGATGCATCCGGGGCCCCACACCTTACCTACCATGACGATGAGGTCGCGGACCTGTTCTACGCTTTTAAAGGCCCGGAGGGATGGGTCATAAACACGGTGGACAGCGAGGGTGACGTCGGCAAATTCGCCTCCCTAGTCCTGGACAGCAATGAAATGCCGGTGATCTCCTATCTGGAGCTCACCGGGCCAGACGGCGGGATCTCCAGCGGGAACGTCAAGCTGGCCAGGGCCACCTCTATTGTCAACGGCACCCCTGAGTGGGAGATCCAGGAGATCGGCTCCCTCCCCGATATCTTCATGGGCTTCAGGGGGGCACGGTTGATCACCTCCCTGGTCCTGGATTCCGACGACAACCCCATAGTGGTCTATTCCGACCAGAGCACTATCAAGCTAAGCCACTTCGATGGCGAGGAATGGAGCACCGAGACCGTGACCACAAGAGGTGATCTGCCCTTCGGTCAGCTGGTGTCGCTGGACATAGACGCCGACGGCGTGCTCCACCTGGCCTTTACCGTAATAGAAAGAAGGGACTTCCCGGGGGTGCTAGGGATCGTAACCTATGCCCGGGGCACACCGATCGAATAGCTGAGCCAAGTGCAATGAGAGCGACAGCCCCGACCTGGTCGGCGCTGCCGCTCTTTCATGCCTAGGGTCGCCCTCCTCTGGATAGGAGCCGGGTAAGTTCGGCCAGGGCGTTGTAGGCGTAGGAGATATATGACAGTGGGAGCAGGTCCAGCTTTGTGATCTTCTCCTCCCGCTCCATGTTGGTAGAGAAACCAAAGGGGGAGGGACTGAAGTCCACCGTCAGCTCGTACAGGTCTCCATCGGCGCAGACCACCACGCAGCCCCTGTCGTTCCCCTGCCCCTCGGGGGGCTCGGCCTCCACGGCCCGCAGGGTCAGGCTCCCGTAGAAGGAGGGGAAAGGGTCCAGCCTGGCGGCGGCCTGGTGAAGTATCTCCCTAAGCCGGGCGGCGGTCTCCTCCAGGGCAGCGTCGGCCTCGGATATATACTGGCCCGGGGTCAGGTCTTTCTGGGTCATGTTAGTTGGGCCTCCGGTCGCGCATTATAGGCGACGCCCTTGCGCCGGGCAAGGCGCGAATCCACG
>JADFJI010000100.1 GCA_022566235.1 Chloroflexota bacterium | reverse complement strand
TCCAGGAACTTGCGGGAGCCGCCATCAGGGTTATTGTAGATGGTCCCGAAGGCCTGCTCTGGCCACTGGTCCGGCTTGGTAGCGGAGTTGTGGTAACGGTCCACTGCAGACTGGATCTCCTTGCCATCGCTTTCCACCTGGGCCTCGGTGCCAAGGTTTCCGGTCCCTCCGACGGCAGGGGCCACGATCCCCACCAGAACGCCGATGATGGTGATCACCATCAGCAACTCTATGAGAGTGAACCCTTTCTGATTCCTTGTGTGCTTCTCACCCATCTCCATTCTCCACGTTTACTAGCCCTAGTATGTACCCAGGCTGCTGCCGGCACATCACCTTTTTGGGTGAGGAAAAGGGTGATAAAAGTGCTAGCCCTTTAGAGTGAGAAAGAGGCTGCCATACGGGGGGAATGGGGTGTGGGGAGGAAGGTACAGGGGCGTGACAGGATATACAGAGCAACAGGCCACCATAGCCTGGCGGCCTTCTTGGGGTGCTATCTACCGCTGGGGGGCTGGGCGCTGCGAAGTTGATTCAGCATTGCAACCTGGGCGGCCTGGCTGCGGTTCTTGACATGAAGCTTGCTCAGGATGTTTTTTATGTGGGTCTTGACGGTGTTCTCGGAGAGGACCAGGGCCCTGGCTATCTCGGCGTTGGACATAGCCTGGCCTACCAGCCGGAGGATCTCCTCTTCCCTGAGGGTCAGGTGGGTTAGATACCCTTCTGATGCATCCCTGGTCTGTGGCATCGACCTGACAGACCCAGACGTGCCGAGATCGGCAAGCATTCGGGGGGCCATGGCCGGCGAGATCACCACCCATCCCTGGTGCACCTGGCGCAGGGCGTCCACTATCTCTTTGGGGCTGGCCGTTTTCAGTACGTACCCCAACGCCCCCATGCCCAGGGCCTGGAACAGGTCCGTTGCTTCTTCGGACACGGTCAAGATGAGCACCTTGACATCGGGGCAGCGGCTGGCGAGTTCCGCGGTGGTCTTTATGCCACCCTGGTTGGGCATGTTCAGGTCCATGCACACGACGTCGGGGCTCAGCTCTTCGACCCTCTCGACCGCCTCGATGCCATCCCGGGCCTGACCCACCACATTGATGTCAGCCTCTTCCGAGAGGACGTCTATTAGACCCCTGCGGAACAGGTCGTGATCGTCTACTACAACAACGTTGATCTTGGTCATGATCTGGCCTTCCGTCCTTCAATCGGATAGATTACCTTCACCAGGGTCCCCTGGCCGGGGCCGGTGGTGATGTCCAGGGACGCCCCAATCATCGACGCTCGCTCTTTCATGATCTGAAGGCCGTGGCCTCGGGGCTGGGTGCTTGTGAATCCCCTGCCGTCGTCTTGGATATGAAGCTCCAGTCCCTCGGGAGTGTATTCAAGGCCGAGCCACACGTTGTCAGCCAATGCGTGTTTGCCCGCGTTGGCCAACGCCTCCCTGGCGATCTGGAGAAGCTGGTGTTCCACGTTTGGGTCCAACGTCAACTGCCTGTGGGTTATATTGAGCTTTGCGGTAAGCCCGGTCTCCCTGCTCCACCGCCTGGCGGCGGTATTGATTCTGGTGCTCAAAGATTCAACTGCCTCCCGGTCGTCGGCCCCGTCGAGAAAATCTCGGACTGAGAGGTAGGCTTGCTGGACGGCATCGGCTATCTCGCCTACATCCTTGACGCTCAGGGCGTTCCGGGAGTCGGAGGCCTTTTCCTCGGCTCGCTTCGCCTTTAAGGAGAGGAAGGCCAGGGTCTGCGCCACGTTATCGTGCACCTCTCTTCGCAGACGCTGCCGCTCTGATAGCATCGACTCGGCCCTCACCCGGCGTTGCCAGTTGAGGTTGGAGAGAAACGGTAGGTAGCTGACCAGAAGGGAGACAGCGGAGTAAAGGAGAGAGATGGCAAGGAGATTACCGGTGAGTATCCAGGGCACATCGATATCGATGATGCCTGCGGCTATGTGGGCGCCTATGATGGAAAGGGCCATCACGACGGCCCCGATAGTGGCGCTAAAAACGTCAGTCAGAAGGCTGGCAGCCAGGATGGGTGCCAGGGAATAGAGCAGGAAGGGGCTCTCCAAGGCTCCAGTAAACAGCACAAGGATGATGACAAGCGGCACCTCCCCCGCTAGGATAAGCACCCTTGTAGCCCGGGCATGGATAGCCAGATTGAAGCGTCCCAGGATCACGAGGATGTTGTAGGCCCCCGCCACGGATACCAGTATCTTATCGGTCAGATCAGGCGCTTCGGGTTCCCCCAGCCCAAAGATCAGGCCCGTGCCCAAGGCGAAGGCCACAAACCGGAAGACGGCCATGGACTCCAGAACGATCCGGACATATGAGTCCGTTGGATTGGCGATGGGGGCCTGGCCGCGCTGGCGGGCTTCAGGGGTTTGGTCCCGTCTCAACCATCGCGCGTTTGTGAGCCGGGCTTTGAACCGCTCGATACTGCCGGTCAGGGAAGCTGCCGATACTATCATGAAAAAAGGCCTTTTAGGCATGGTGGGGAGCCCCTTCGGCCCGTGAAAGGGGCCGGAGGCAGGGTTTTGGAGGTTGAGTTTAGAGCGTTGCCTGGAACTGGGAATCCAGAAGCCCACCCTTGGAATGGAAGCTGATCAGCCATGATTGGGTCTCTACGCTCCCCTAAGGGCCAGTCCTATGTTGACCACCATATCGTGAAGAGGGAAATCCGGGGGTAATGGCAGGGGTGGGGCCAGAGTTGCGGCGGGGCGTTGGAGATTCGTGGCAACCCGGGCGCCTATGTCTGTTTCCACACTAATGGGCGACCCGGATACATATAGTGGCACGTTGTTCATGATAGCGGCGTCGGCGTTGGCATCGTTGTAGAGGCTGATGGTCCGTTCCACCATGTCGCTTACCCTTTCTACCAAAACTGCGCCCTCCACCTGACCGGCGCCCCAGAAAAGGGACTGCTGCTGGACCGGCACCGATTCTTTTATGATGATTACGTCACACCCGTCAGGTGCAAGCCAGGCGAATACGGCGTCGGGCCGGTTGGCGACCCGGGCCAGCGCGAAGGCCCTCAAATCGACGATGGAGACCTTCAACCCTGCCTGTTGGGCTGTATCGACCAGAGACGACACCGAATGCCTAGCCGCAGAGACCACTACCCACCTCTTCCGTTCCATCTCACCGCCCAATTCTCGCCAGGCTAGCTGGTTCGTCTCCAAAGAGACACCCATGGTCCTCCTGGCCTCCCGGGGGATGACTTCAGAGGGCTGTAGTCCTTTGGCATTAGGCAGGCGGATAATACGCAGGGTGTTCTGGAAGCCTGGAACGGCCCCTATGACCCTGCAGTCGCCCAGGCTCATCTCATCTAGGGCGCCTTGAATGATACCCGACACCCGGTTCTTATCACCGACCAGCCCCTCTCGGAAAAACTCGGGGCTTGCCATGAGAATCTTGAAATCGACAACCTCCAGGCCCCGGGTCACCAGGAGTTTTACGAATCCGTGCTCGATTGATATAGAAAGAAGTTGCCTCCCGTCACCTGAACGGCCAATTTTAAGGCTGGTTAGGCTCTTAAACCCGCCCAGGAAGGAGCTGCCGTTGCCGATTTTGATGTTCGCCAGGCTGTTCAGGAGCTTCTTGAAGGAACTTTCATTGCCGGGCTTGAGGTGTCTCAATGTTTCACGTTTCCCGTTACTCCCCCTCATCTTCCTTGTCAGCCAGGTCCTCGAGCGTAACATCTACATGGTAGAACAGGGCTAAATCCGCAGTGATAGCCCATTGGCCTTCAGAAGAATCCATCTTCAGGGCCTGGACTATAACCGTAGGATAATCGTTTATCAGGCTTAGCACACCCAACAGATCTTCCGGCTCTCCCAGGGCGGTGAAAGCGTAGCTGATTAGTGGGCGGTCAGATCCCTCCAGGCCTTCTATGTGAAGGGTCTTCTCAGTGCTGTTGAAGCCGATGAGATCGACGGCAAGCTCTTGAACCCTGTTGGCTATTGACGGAAACAGGTTAGAGGCTTCCTCCCGGCTAGGAAAAAGCTGGGGCCCGGGGTCGGACTGGAGGTCCTCCAACTCCTCGGTCAAGGCGTCCACACCTCCGTTGTTGTTCAGCCCCCTGAGGGTAGATTGGGCCCTGCCCAGCCTGGCCTCGACATCTACCAGCCGGTCTTCTCCATCCCCTTTTTGCTGAAGCAGGTAAACGCCTCCTACTGCCAGAATGATAATAAGCAGTACTGCGACCGTTTCAAAGAAGGGAAGGGTTTTCAGATCGATGTTCACCTTGCGCCTACCTGACCCTCAGGGTAGCCGAGAAATCCAGGAGTGATTCTGAAGAGCCCTCACCAGACGGATTGCCAGGGTTGAGCGATGAGCTCAAGCTGAAACTCAGCAATTCCAGGGGTCCCTCCGGGTCCCGTAATTTGCCCTGGAATGCGACCCAGCTATCCGTATCCAGGGCCGTACCGTTGAGGCTTATGCCACCCTTCATATCTGTGCTCAGGGTTTTAAAGTCGATACCCTGGCCCCTGGCCTCGAATAGGGATAGGAGGGCGCTATCCCAAGCTATCTGCTGGGATGTGACTGCCAGGAACGGCGCTTCCTGGAGGCTTCGCAGCGCTTCTATAGTTGCGATCTGCCCCTTTAGGGCAGTGATCTGGCGCTCCTGGTTGGAGATTCGCAGTTGCACGCTGTTCAAGTCGGATATGGTGTCCTCTGCCAATTCATCGGTGTTCTGCCAGCTCTGGTAAGTTACTAGCAGCAAGATAGCTTCCACCAGTATTACCAGCACCAGCAGGCCCTTTATCAGGTGGACCCTTTTGATTGTTACGCGCCCCTCGGCGGAGACCAGGTTAATCTCGGGAACCTGCCTCCAGGGAGCAGTAGAAGAATCGATGAGCGGCGATTGGTGTGTCGCCTGCCGGGCTCTACGTAAGACCTGCCTCATTCGATAGCGCCCAGGGTCGAGTAGATGCCGGAGATCACCGCGACCGCAACAAATCCGACAGCGCCTGCTACGAGCAGTATGACAGTGGGCTGGATCATGTCTGTTGCGTTAGAGACGGACCTATCAGTTTCCTGCTCATAGTAGTTAGCCAGGCCATGAAGAATGCCTGTCAGGTTTCCCGTTGCCTCTCCGGTGGCTATTCCCTGAGAGAGGAGGCGGGGGAAATGCTCCTGGTCCCGAAAGGCCTTTCCTAAACTCTTGCCCTCTGAAGTCTCCCGGGTCACGATCACCAGTGAACGCCGCAAAACGGAGCTGCTCAGGCCTTCGCCTGACAGTCGTAGGGCCTCCACCGGCGGCACACCAGCATCTATCAGCGAGGCGAGTGCAGAGGTGAGGGTGAACATGTTGCTGTTCATTACCACCTTCCCGATTACCGGCAGGCGCACAAGAATCCTGTCCTTTACCACTACGCCTTTTTCGGTCCTGGCATAGAGCCATGCTCCTACGCCGGCGAGAGCGGCGAACACGAAGACAAATGCGCCGTAGTCCTGGGCGAAATCAGAGAAGCCTATGAGCATGCGTGTCATAAGGGGCATCTCACCGCCAAACTCTGCGAGAAGGCCTATGAGCGATGGCAGAGCATAGGTTACCAGTATGAAGCCGGCAACAAAGGCCACCAACATACTGATGGCCGGGTACGTCACTGCTTTCTTTACATTCCGCCGGGTGTCTGAGCGTTTCTCTACCGAGTCTGCCAACCGTCGCAGGGTTTGATTTATCCCGCCTGTTGCCTCCGCCACCCGCAGGAGGCGAATGTAGAAGGTGGGGAAAACTGAGGTCTGCTTGGCACAGGCCTCTGAGAACTGAAGCCCGGATTCCACATCGTTTACCACCTGGCTCAAGGCTTCTTTGAAGCCTCTGCCCCGGGACTCGTCCCGGAGGACTATAATGGACTGGTGCAGGGGTATCCCGGCATCCAGCAGTGAGGAAAGCTGGCGAGAAAAGTCTACTAGCTCCTTGTCCCTGGGCTTGAACAGGGATGGGGCGATCTGTACCAGGCTGCGGCGTGGTCGGACGAGTTTCAGTCGTTGAGGGATCAGGTCTTCTCGTCGCAGCCTTTCGTAGGCGTCCTCTTCCGAATCAGTATCCAGGACACCCGTGACTTTGCGCCCCTGCCAGTTGTACGCCGTGTACTTGAAAGTCATGTTGCAACTCTCGGGTCAGACTGGAATAAACTTCCCTTAATACGCCGATGGCCTCTACTCGAGGAAGAACACCTTTCTGAGCACTTCGCCCATGGTTGTTGTCCCCTCTTTCGCCTTCACGATGCCGGAACGGCGCAGAGGAACGAGGCCTTCGGACATGGCCTGCTGCCTGAGTTGGCCTCCGCTGGCCCCCTGGGAGATCAGCCTTCTGATCTCCTCGCTCACCGATAACACCTCGAATACGCCGGTCCGGCCCGAGTAGCCGGTGCCCCCGCAGAAATTGCAGCCCTGCCCATGCGAGAACTCACCGGCTGATTCCTGCATCTCCTGCTCGTACGCCATGGATTCGGTGACCGATAGCTCGGTGGCAGCCTTGCAGTTCGGGTCTATCTTGCGAAGCAGGCGCTGGGCCAGGGCACCCACCATGGCCGTGGCTACCAGGTAGGGCTCTGTGCCCATGTCCAGGAGACGCACTATGGAGGATGCGGCATCGTTGCTGTGTATGGAGGCCAGGACCAGGTGTCCTGTGAGGGCGGCGTTGACCGCGGTTTGGGCCGTCTCCTCGTCCCGGATCTCTCCCACCAGGATGATGTCAGGGTCCAGCCGCATGATGGACCTCAGGCCCGCTGCGAAATCGATACCCGCGGCCCTGTTCACCTCTATCTGGTTCAGGTCCTCCATGCGATATTCTACCGGGTCCTCGATGGTCATGATGTTGCCCCGTGTTTGGACCAGCTCGCTGATGGAGGCGTAGAGGGTGGTGGTCTTGCCTGAGCCCGTGGGCCCGGAGACCAGGACCATGCCGTAGGGAAGGGTCAGCAGCTGTCGCCACACGTGAAGGGGGGTGGACTCTAGACCTACGTCCTCCAGGCTGAGGAGCCCGCCCGACCGGTCCAGGATACGTACTACCATCATTTCGCCCCACGTAGTGCCGATGGTGGAAACCCGGAAGTCCACCGTCTTTTCACCAAAGTGAAGGTTGAAGCTCCCGTCCTGGGGACGCCTCCGCTCGGCGATGTCCATTCCGGACAGGACCTTGATCCTGGACATCATGTTCTCGTGGAGGGACAGGGGGATAACTATTACCTGTTGCAGCTCTCCATCCATCCGGAACAACACCTTGCTGGAGTCGGGGGTTGGGACCAGGTGAATATCGGAGGCGTTTCGCTTCACCGCCTGTAGGGTGATCATCTCTACGGCCTGGACGGCCGGGAGCTGGCTTATGTCCTGCCCCAGTGCCGCGGCGGCAATATCGATGGTAGGCTCAGTCACGACCAGAGGCGCTTCGGGTGCGGGGGCCTCGGGGGCCGGTGGGGGCTGGGCCGGTGTGGATATGGCGGCGGTGGCGTAGGTCCGTTGGATCAGT
>JADFJI010000099.1:339-7487 GCA_022566235.1 Chloroflexota bacterium | reverse complement strand
GTAGGAACCCGAAAGGGGGACGAACTGTTGAGTCGGTAACCGACACAGATGCTGCATGGCTGTCGTCAGCTCGTGCCGTGAGGTGTTGGGTTAAGTCCCACAACGAGCGCAACCCTCGTCGTCAGTTGTATTTCTCTGGCGAGACTGCTGCGCAGAACGCAGAGGAAGGTGGGGATGACGTCAAGTCAGCACGGCTCTTACGCCCAGGGCTACACACACGCTACAATGGTCGGTACAATGGGTTGCCAAGGAGCGATCCGGAGCTAATCCCATCAAAGCCGGCCCCAGTTGGAATTGGAGGCTGAAATTCGCCTCCATGAACTCGGAGTTGCTAGTAACCGCAGGTCAGCACACTGCGGTGAATACGTTCCCGGGCCTTGTACACACCGCCCGTCACGTCATGAAAGCCGGTAACACTTAAAGTCGATGGACCAACCCCGACTTGTCGGGGAGGTAGTTGCCTAGGGTGGGACTGGTGATTGGGACGAAGTCGTAACAAGGTAGCTGTACCGGAAGGTGCGGCTGGATCACCTCCTTTCTAGGGAGACCCGATCCTTTCGCTTAGGCGGAGGGACAACTCCTAGGTCGGTCTCTCCGATGTAAATCGGAGAGCGTAAAGTCCTCGATAAAGTCGGGGCGCTTCCTTCCACTATTCAGCTGCTAAGGCAAGTCACAAGGGCTACCGATCAATCGGTAGCCCTTGTTTTGTTTCCGGTGGTATCCGTGCCAACACCAATACGCCTTGGAAAAGGGGCGCTATCAGTGTGGTAGTAGTCAACGGGCGCTGATATAATATCCGTTGAGGGCCATTAGCTCAGGTGGTTAGAGCGCAGTCCTGATAAGACTGAGGTCCCTGGTTCGAGTCCAGGATGGCCCACCATTTTGTTCCCATTTCCCCCGAACACCTACCCCGTTACAGTTTCTCCACTCTGTGTCCCGCCCCTTACGGACTCACCCTCACGAGAACCGCTTAACAATGCTTTAGATGAGCGTGCTCACGGTAGCGAAACCGCTGTGGCAGTCTTTCCCACATAGAAAGGGTCGAAGGGTGTCTCCCCTTTTGACACCCCCTTACCCCATTCCTTATAATCTCCACACAATCCCCCCCATAAAATCCCACGCCCTGAGCCCGGAGGAAGATATTGCCCCAATACGATGTGCTGGTAGTCGGCGGCGGGTTTGCCGGGATGAGCGCCGCCATCTCTGCTCAGGAGCAGGGGGCCAGCGTGGCCATCGTATCGAAACTCCACCCGTTGCGGAGCCATTCCTCGGGCGTCCATAGCGGCATCAATGCCAGCCTGAGGGGCGAGGACACCTGGGAGGCCCATGCCCTGGATACCGTCGTCGCGGGCGCCTATCTGGGCGAGCAGGATGCCGTCGAGGTCCTGTGCCAGGAGGCGCCTAAGGACGTCATTCGGCTGGAGCATATGGGCGTGGCCTTCGACCGCGATGGTGAGGGCCGGATAGACCAGGTCCGTTTCGCAGGGGCCTCTCACCCGCGTACATGCTACTGTCGTGATTCGACGGGCCACATCTTGCTGCAGGTCCTCTACGAGCAGGTCCTCAGGCTCGATATACCCGTCTTCCATGAATGGTTCGCCACCTCCCTAGTGACCGATGACGGCGTTTGCAGGGGCGTGTTCGCCCGGGACATGAGGACCGGGGCCTTGCAGGCCTTTCCCGCCGGGGCCGTTGTGCTGGCTACCGGTGGGATCGGGCGGATGTACGGAGCCAGCACCTCGTCCACAGGGGCGACGGCCGACGGCATGGCCCTGGCTTACCGAGCAGGGGCTGTCCTCAGAGACATGGAGATGGTCCAGTTCAGCCCCACTACCCTGGGGTCTCACGGTGTCCTTATAACCGAAGCCGCCAGGGAGGAGGGAGCATACCTGGTCAATGCCAGGGGCGATAGGTTCATGAACGATTACGCTCCCGAGGCCATGGAACTGGCCCCTCGGGATGTGTGCGCTCGGGCCATTGAGACGGAGATAGCCAAAGAGCCGGGCAACGGCGGGGTTGTATATCTGGACTTCCGGCACCTCGACAAAGATAAGCTGGCCCGTCGCCTCCCCGAGACCAGGATGCTGGTCAAGGACCTGGCTGGTGTAGACTTGAGCAAAGACCTGGTGCCCATCCGGCCCGCCATGCACCGCCCGATTGGCGGCATCAAGACGGATACTCACGGGGCTACCTCGGTGTCGGGCCTGTACGCGGTGGGCGAGAGCGCCAACAGTGGCGTCCACGGGGCCAACCGCCTTGGTGGCAACTCCCTCCTGGAGTGTGTGGTCATGGGTCGACGGGCCGGCTCCTCTGGCGCGGCCCACGGAAGAGAGACCTCTGCAACACAGGTCTCCCAGGCCCTCGAGGTGGAAGAGGAGAAACGAATCAAGGCCCTGGCAGACCGGCCTCGGGGCGTCGACAGTCCCGGTGGCCTGCGCCGGGAGTTGGGCGCGCTCATGCAGAACAGGGTGGGCATAAGCCGGGATGAGAAGGGGCTTAAGAGTGCCGGGACCGATATCGAGAAGCTTTTGGAGCGCTATGAGAGCCTCGGAACGCAGAACTCTTCGGGCGGTTTCAGTTTGGACGTGTGCACCAACCTGGAGCTGGGCAACATGCTGGAAATAGCCCGGGTCATCACTGTAAGCGCCCTGGCCAGGCATGAGAGCAGGGGCGCTCATTACAGGAAGGACTTCTCCGATAGGAACGACAAAGACTGGCATAAGCATACCATTGCCACGCGGACGTCCGATGGCCCGCAGCTAGAGTACGAGCCCGTGACCGTTACCCGTTGGAAGCCGGAAGGGAGCAGCTAGATGAACGTCACTTTCAAGGTACGCCGATACGACCCATCTAACAACGGAAAGGGCGAGCACCAGAGCTACTCGATCGACGTTGACGGTGACACCACTGTCCTGGATGCCTTGACCCAGATACGGGACGAGCAGGATGGGACCCTGGCTTTTCGAGGCTCCTGTCGAAGCGGTTTCTGCGGTGACTGCTCCATGAGGGTTAACGGCAAGGCCAAGTGGACCTGCCGCATGACCGTCGGCAAAGCCGAAAAGGATGGCGAGATCTCCCTGGAGCCACCCCGCCTGGTCACGGTGGTCAAAGACCTGATCTATGACCAGGAAACCTTTATGTTCGATAAGTACAAGGCGGTTAAACCCTGGATCGAACCCTCGGGCCCTGTCCCAGAGGGTGAGTACCTGGTTCCCCAGGAGAGTATCCGAGATATTCAGAGGGCCATGAGCTGTACCTTGTGCGGCCTCTGCGACGAGGGCTGTACCGTCCTGGTAGTCGACAAGACCTTCCTGGGCCCGGCCGCACTGACCAAGGCCTACCGGGTCATGGCCGACCCTCGAGATGGAAAGATGGGGCGCAGACTCAGGGACCTGAGCCAAAAGAGGGGCATGTGGGACTGCGTTCACTGCTTTGAGGCTACCGAGCACTGTCCCAAGGGTATAGACCCGACTGACCTGATCTTTGCCATGCGGGATGAAGCCATCAAACGGGGCATAGGTCCGCCGAGGGTAGTACGCCACCACGATAGCTTCGCCGCATCGGTGAAGTCCAGCGGCTGGCTCGACGAGGCACGCCTGGTCATCGAAACCGAGGGCTTCCTCAACCCCGTGGGCCTGGCCCGCCTTCTGCCCACTGCACTAAGGGCCATGGCCCGGCGCAAGGCGCCCATACCCTACCTCCACTCGAAACGAAAAGGCGCAGACAAGATCAAACGTATCTTCAAGAAGTGGGAGGCCACGAAGAAATGAAATATGCATTCTATCCAGGTTGCGTTTCCAGGGGAGGTTGCCCCGAGCTCTATCCGGCAGCGGTGAAGGTGCTCGCCAAACTGGAGATCGAGCTTGTGGAGCTAACGGATGTCGGTTGCACTGGCGCCGGTGTCCTCAGCCGCGAGGTCTCCGACCCGATAAACGCCCGCACCCTGGCCAAGGCCGAGGAGATGGGCCTCCCCATCATGACCATATGCAGCACCTGTCAGGGCTGCCTCATGCAGGCCAACCACCGCCTCAAGAAGGACCCGGCCTACAGAGAGCAGATCAACAGGGACTACCTGGCCGAAGAAGGCCTGGAGTACAAGGGCACCACCGATGTAAAGCACTTCCTGTGGGTGCTGGAGGAGGACTACGGCCTGGACAAGCTGAAGGAGATGGTGGTCAACCCCCTTAACGATCTTAAGGTAGCCCCATTTTACGGCTGCTACCTGCGCCGGCCTCCCGAGGTTGTGGTCCCCAAGGGCAAGGAGAGCCGGAAGAAGGCCCTGGAAAGCACTATATCGGCCCTGGGTGGCGAGGTGATCGCCATCAAGGGGAAGGGGAAGTGCTGCGGATTCCCCATCCTTATACCCAACGAGCGTAACTCCCTGGAGATGTGCGGCAACCACACCCTGGAAGCCAAGGACAAGGGGGCCGATGCCATAGTCACCCCCTGCCCCCTGTGCCACCTGGAGCTGGACGGCAACCAGCCTCGGGCCGCGGCCCAGAAGGGTAGAAAGATCGACCTGCCGATTCTGCACCTTCCCCAACTCGTCGGCCTCGCCCTGGGGTTCACGCCCAAGGAGATGCAGATGCAGCGGCACATCATCTCCACCGGCACCGTAGAGGCCAAGGCAAGGCCCAAGGCCACCGTCCAGAGCTAGCACCTAATAGTCGAAGCCATCGTAACCTTCGGTCGGGTGTCATCGGGCCTATATCCTTCCTATGCGGGGGTACTGTCCCGACGCCGAGTCCCGATGATGGGGGTGAGAAGGCTATTCTAGCTTTCCCCCCTTCCAAAAAAGGCCCACCCTGAGTTCGACGAAGGGCAGAGGCCTGGGGGTGTCCCCTAATCCTACTGTCGTATAATGGATGTAAAGAACCGAAGGGGGAACGCAATGAGCAACTTCAAGGGAATAAACCATCTGGCGCTGGTTACGGGTGACATGGAGAAGACGGTCCGTTTCTACCGGGACGTGCTGGGCATGCCCCTGGTGGCAACCATCGGGAACAGGCCCGACAGCTACCCGTACCGCCACTACTTCTTCAAGCTGGGCGAAGGCAACACCATCGCCTTCTTCGAGTGGCCGGGGATGGTGGAGGAGTTTCACAAGCCCGCAGGCCTGCCCACCCGGGGCCGGGTCCAGTTCGACCACGTATCCTTCAACGTGGAGAACGAAGAGGCCTTGCTGGAGCTGAAGGCCAGACTTGAGGAGCATGAGATCGAGGTGACACCGGTGATCGACCACAAGATACTCCACTCCGTATATTTCACCGATCCAAACGGCATCGCCCTGGAGGCCACCTACTGGGTCAAGGACCCCACAACCCGAGAAGTCGACTACTCCGACCCTGAGCTCTTCGCCGATCCCGACCCGGTCCCCTCGGCCCGGCCCAGGGTCCCAGCTGCGTAAGCCCTAGTAGTACGAACGCAAAAGAGGCCCCCGATCCATGGATCGGGGCCCTCATCATTTCAATAGGGCTGCTTTAAGATTCTCACCACCAGATGCTGGGGGCGTTGGTGAGGAGCTCTGTACCGTCGGCAGTGACCAGGATGTTCTGCTCGTAGCCGGCCAGCCCAACCCCCGTCCTGGATAGAAAGGTCTCGATGCCCATGGTCATGCCCTCTTTGAACACCTCGTCGGTTTCGAGGCCGATGCGAAGGGAAGGACGCTCCCAGAACAGCCCTATCCCGTGGCCGAAGAGGGGGAACATCTCCGCCAGCTGGTTCTCCTCGGTGCCCGCCTCATCCATCAGCCGCACCCCCAGCTTCACCGTCTCATCGACCCGCATCCCGGGCTTGATTACATCGATGATCCCCTGCACGATCCCGTTGCACTTCTCGATGAGGTCCCGCTGCTCGGCGGTGCCCCGGCCCCCGGCGATGGCCGTTCGGCCGGGGTCCATCCAATAGCCCTGAAATATCGCGCCGTAGACCCAGCCCCGCACCATCTCCCCCGGCTGCGCACCGTCCAGGCTGAAGCCCGCGATGGGCGAGCGGGTGAAGTAGTAGATCGAGTCGCCGTGGGACACGGGGATCATGTGGAAGCGGCCCCCGTCCCGGGTCACCTCGTAGGCCGCGTCCGCCGCTGCTTCGGCCTCCGTCTTGCCCTGGACCAGCCCCTCCATCAGCCGGGTTATCGCCCTGCTTACCGTCTCTCCAGCCTTTCGAAACAGCTCTATCTCTAGTGGGCTCTTAACCTGACGAACGCTGCTAACAAGCTCATCCTCGGGCATCCACTCGATGCCGGGGGTGTCCTGTTCCAGTTGTCGGGCGTATTTGACGGGGAAGAAGTCCGTTCCCACCAGGGCCACCTGCCCCTCCACCCCCATCCTCTTCAGGGCATCGCTGACCCCCCGGATCGGGTCCGTGTGGCCCTCCACCTTATCGACGGCAAGCTGGTCCATCTCGTAGCTGGGCATATCCATGATCAGCTCGGGCTCCTGGCCCCTGTGCAGGATCACCGCCGAGTAGGACCTGGCCTGCTGGTGGCCGGGGACGTCCAACGATTGCCCCGAGAGGTTGGAGTAGTAGTTGGTGAGGTACAGTACGTCGCCGTGCCGCTCGTAGGCGCCCGCGGACTTGCCCCAGATGACCGCGGTCTCGTAGCCCTGGGCTTTCATCCGGTCGTAGACCTTCTGCCAGCGGGCCTCGTACTCCTCCTGCGGGAAATAGGTCTTCTTCATGGGCGTCCTCCTCCCGTTGCATCGCTGAATGGAGGCCATGTTAGCACACAGCGTCGGATGTGGAAAACCGCAGCCGGCCTGACTCCTCAGGCTATGGGCCGGGGATGGAGGTCCAGACCTTCGGCCCCTGCGTGATAGAATGATATGGGTGAAGGAATGGGAGCTTTCACAGTGCTGTTACAGATAGGTTTAGTAACTGCGGCGATTGTGTTACTTCTAGTGTCAGCCTGCACGGGCGAGGAACTGGATATCGAGGGGACAGTTGCCGCACGAGTACAGGCTACCACGGAAGCCGTAAGCGCCACGACATCAACACCCATAAATTCTAATCCTGTGGCCACGGTGACCTCCAAGATCCGACCGTCCATGCTGGAATTCATGGACGCCGTAGCGATCAATGCGGTCGAGGACAAGCTCAAGATGGGTTTGGACCGTACTGCCGCTGCGATGATGGTCGCCGCCTCCGAT
>JADFJI010000099.1:0-329 GCA_022566235.1 Chloroflexota bacterium | reverse complement strand
TACCTCCACAGCGATGCCTACACCTGCACCCAC
This sequence comes from Chloroflexota bacterium, assembly GCA_022566235.1. Taxonomy (GTDB): domain Bacteria; phylum Chloroflexota; class Dehalococcoidia; order Plut-88900; family Plut-88900; genus JACZVB01. The sequence goes on along the minus strand of JADFJI010000099.1, from coordinate 296 downwards.
ACCCAAAGGTATACCTTCTCCCACTTCGTCGCAAGAAAGACTTCGAGTTGGGGTAGTTCGGATCATAGATGGCGACACCATTGAAGTTGTTTTGAACGGCACCCTCCTTGAGACAGTACGACTTATCGGTGTAGACACACCTGAGATTTTCAGTAAGAACCTTATTGGCGAGTACGGAACTGTCACAGACGTCGACTGCCTAGGCCAATGGGGGGTGAAAGCTACTCAGTTTGCCGCTGAAGTGTTGGATAAGAAGTCCGTTGATTTAGTGGTAAACCAACCCGGTGAGAGGGACT
>JADFJI010000098.1 GCA_022566235.1 Chloroflexota bacterium | reverse complement strand
ATTAGTCGCAGTGAAGTGTTTGCGTCATTGCTTATCAAGGAAGAAGAGGCCCGAACCCAGGCCTTGATGGCCGAGGGGTACGGTAGACTGGCCGGGGAAAACCGCCGTGAGGCGGAGGAAGCCCTGGACCTGACCAGTGAAGTTGTCTTGAGCGATGATTAGTCGGGGGGTAATTTATTACGTCGATTGGACCCCGGGCCGCGGGTCGGAGCAGAGAGGGGTCAGACCGGCGCTGGTGATTCAAAACGATACCGGAAATCGATTCGGTCCCACTACCATCGTGGCAGCGATATCGACTCGCAGGGGACTGGCCTACCCGTTTCAAGTGGCCCTTACGCCTGATGAGAGCGGCCTGCCCAGGGCCAGCATCGTCAAGTGTGAACAGATTCAAACCATCGATCAGGCGAGGCTGGGCCGTAGGGCAGGAGAGTTGAGTCGGGAGAAGATGAGGGAGGTAGACCTGGCCCTACATCGGAGCCTGGGGCTGGCACGTTAGGGCACAGCCAGATCCATTTCGTCAGACGCTCTTCCTCTAAACCCGGCATTTCGTTGACAGTCAGGGCGCCATTTCCTACAATCGGGGTAGGGGCTGACCAGGGCGATAGCCCCTATATTCATAAATGGCAGGTGTGGGGTTGCGCTTTGAACAGCGACGAGGTGCGGCAAGAGTTCCTGAGCTTCTTTGAGTCCAAGGGTCACCTGGTGATCCCCAGCTCCTCCCTCATACCCATCGGCGACCCAACCCTGCTGCTGACCAGCGCCGGCGTGGTCCAGGTCATACCCTACTTCTCGGGCGAGGCTACCCCTCCCGGCCCCCGGCTGGCGTCCTGCCAGAAGTGCTTCCGCACCACGGACATCGATACGGTGGGGGATGCGGACCACCTCACCTTCTTCGAGATGCTGGGCAACTTCAGCGTCGGAGACTACTTCAAGAAGGAGGCGATAGCCTGGGCGTGGGAACTGTCTACCGAGAGGTTCAAGATGCCGCCGGAGCGGCTGTGGGTCAGCGTCTTCCTCGACGACGACGAGTCCTACGGCTACTGGATCGACCAGGGGGTGCCGCCGGAGCGAATCGTTCGCTATGGCGAGGAGGAGAACTGGTGGGGTCCCCCGGGGGACCAGGGCCCCTGTGGCCCCTGTACGGAGATCTACTACGATTTCGGCGAGGAGTACTCCTGCGGCAAGCCCGATTGCGGCCCCGCCTGCGACTGCAACCGGTTCACCGAGTTCTACAACCTGGTCCTCACCGAGTACTACCAGGACCTCCAGGGCAATCGCACCCTCCTCCCCAAGGGCAACATCGATACGGGCATGGGGCTGGAGAGGACGGTGATGGTGCTCCAGGGGGTCACCAACGTATACGAGTCGGACTGCTTCAAGGAGATAATGGACCGGGTGACCGAGGTCACGGGACACTCCTACGGTACAGACCAGGAGACCGACGTGGCGATGCGGGTGCTGGCCGAGCACGGGAGGGGAGTTACTTTCCTGATCACCGATGGAGTGGTCCCCAGCAACGAGGGCCGGGGGTACGTCCTGAGGCGCATCCTCCGCCGGGCCGTGACCTTCGCCAGGAAGCTGGGCGTAGAGGAGCCCGCGCTGGTGCGGATAGCCGAGGCGGTCATCGATAAGATGGGAGGGGTCTACCCCGATCTCGTCCTGAACCGGGAGTTCACCCTGAAGGTGATAGAGCAGGAGGAGACCCGCTTCTACGACACTCTGGGCGCGGGCATGAGCCTCCTCGATCGTATCATCGACGAAGGTGGTGGCCGGGCCGCGGGCGGGATACCGGGAGCGGATGTTTTCAAATTGTATGACACCTACGGCTTCCCGCCGGAGCTGACGGAGGAGGTGGCGGGGGAGCGGGGCCTGTCCGTCGACATGGAGGGCTTCCGGCAGGAGATGGAGCGGCAGAAGGAGCGGGGCCGGGCGGCCCATACCTTCAAGAAGGACAGGGGCGCGGAGATATACGCTTCCCTGGGCCTGGGAGCCACACGGTTTACCGGCTATGAGACCCTGGCAGGGGAGTCGGTGGTGGTGGGGCTGCTGGCCGAGGGGATATCGGTCCATAAGGTCGGGGCTGGAGAGCGGGCCGAGCTGATCACAATGGAGAGCCCTTTCTATGCCGAGGGCGGGGGCCAGGTGGGCGACAGGGGCGAGATCACCAGCCCCCAGGGCCGGTTCGCGGTCGAAGATACCCAGGTTACGGTCCCCGGGTTTTATGTTCACCAGGGCCGGGTAGTGGACGGCGATGTCAGCGTAGGAGACCCGGTGAATATGAAAGTAGACCCCCTTCACAGGAGGGACTCAACCCGTAATCACACCGCTACCCATCTGCTCCACGCCGCACTGAGACAAGTACTGGGAGGGCACGTGCGGCAGAGCGGGTCGCTGGTTGCGCCCGAGCGGCTGCGCTTCGATTTCACTCACCCGGTGGGCCTGAGCCACGCCGACCTCCGGGACGTGCGGGACCTGGTGAACGAGAATATCCGGGCGGACCTCCTGGTCACCACCGACGAGCTTCCGTATTCTGATGCCATATCCAGGGGCGCTCTTGCCTTCTTCGGCGATAAGTATCCGGGGGTTGTTCGTATCATAGAAATGGGATCGGGAGACCAGAGGTTTAGCTTCGAGGTGTGCGGCGGCACCCATGCAAAGAGCACCGGTGAGGTGTGGAACCTGCAGATATCAGACGAGGGGAGCATAGGCTCGGGGCTGCGAAGGATCGAGGCCGTGACCGGCGTGAGGGTGCAGGAGCTGGTGGGGCAACGGTTCGACCTGGTTGACGCCCTGGCCCTGGAGCTGCAGACCAGTCCAGACGAGCTTCCGGAGAGGGTATCGGCCCTGGTCTCAGAACTGGAGGCGGAGCGCAAGCGGGCCTCGGGCCTGGAGCGGGAGTTGGCCCGGAGGGAGGCGGAGGACCTGGTGGGGAAGGTGCAACGGGTCGATGGGGCAAACGTGGTCGCCGCAAGGGTGAAGGCGGCCAGCGTGGAGGCGATGAGGGAGATGGGAGACCTGCTGAAGGCCCGTCTTGACAGCGTGGTGGTGGTACTGGCCTCGGTGATCAACGATAAGCCGTTCTTCGTGGCCATGGTAACCCCGGACCTGGTGGCCAAGGGCCTTCATGCCGGAAATATAGTAAAGCAGGTGGCCTCTATTACCGGGGGTGGTGGCGGGGGCCGCCCGGAACTGGCCCAGGCAGGTGGCAAGGACGTGTCCAAGATATCCCATGCCCTGGACGCGGTTCCCCAGGCCATCCGGCAGACCAGGGGCTAGCTTTGCGGGTCATGGGTCTGGACGTCGGAGACGTGAGGACCGGGGTGGCCCTGAGCGATCCCACCGGCTCCATAGCGGCCCCCTTGAAGACGATACAGGCCGGGGGACGGGACCGCGCCATAGAAGAGATCGCTGTTCTGGTGGAGGAGAACGGGGTGGAAAGGGTGGTGGTCGGGTTGCCCGTCTCCCTCGATGGGGGCCTGGGGCCTCAGGCCAGGAAGGTTGAGAGGTTCTGCGAGGCCCTCGGGTCCCGTCTGGCGGTTCCCCTGGTTAGATGGGACGAGAGTTTCTCCTCTACGACGGCCGATAGGATGATGCGTGAGTCGGGTAGCAGGAGGTCACGGCGGAAGGGGCGAAGGGACTCGGTGGCGGCGGCCGTCATTCTGCAGGAGTATCTCGACAGCCTGGGCCTCGATTCCGGCAATCGGCACACGGGCCCGGTCGATTCCCAGGGTTGCGGGTGAGGCTCTGGTGGCCAGCCTCATAGGAATCCTGGGATACCCTTTAACCCACTCGATCTCACCCGTCTTCCAGCAGGCGGCGCTGGACCATCTGGGCCTAGACGCTCGATACCTGGCCTGGGAAACCGAGCCATCGAAGCTGGGAGAGCGGGTGGACAGCCTGCGGGTCGATGGGGTCCTGGGGGCCAACGTGACGATTCCTCACAAGGAGGCAGTACTACAACTGCTGGATGAGATCGACCCGACGGCGCAGGCTATCGGCAGCGTGAATACCATCGTCAACGAAGGCGGCAGGCTTAAAGGCCACAACACCGATGCCCCCGGTTTTCTCAGGGGGCTCCGGGAGCACGGGGCCTTCGACCCGAAGGGCAAGAAAGCCCTGGTGATGGGGGCGGGGGGCAGCGGCAGGGGCGTGGTTTTCGCCCTGGCCCAGGCCGGAATCGAGACTGTAACCCTGGTCAACCGCACTCTATCGAGGGCCGAGGGGCTGGCCCGGGAGGTGAAGGCCCGCTTCCCAGATGTCGCCATAGAGGCTCACCAGCAGGCCCCACACCCATTGGAGTACGACCTCCTGGTCAACTGCACCTCCATCGGGATGAAGCACACTCCCATGGAGGGAGATACTCCGGTGGAGCTGAAGGGGATACGGGCCGGGGCACTGGTCTGCGACCTGGTATATAATCCTCAGGAGACGGCGCTTCTGAAGCTGGCGAAGGAAGCGGGGGCCCGGGCCCTGGGCGGCCTGCCGATGCTGATATTTCAGGGAGCGATAGCCTTTGATCTGTGGTTTGAACGAAAGGCGCCGGTTGAAGTGATGTTTGAAGCGGCGAGAAAGGCGCTCAGGTGATGGGAAACCTTCGGTTCTTGACCAGCGGAGAGTCCCATGGCCAGGGGCTCTCGGTCGTTATAGAGGGGATTCCGGCGGGGCTAACCCTGTCGGAGGACTACATCGCCCGGGACCTGGCCCGGCGGCAGAAGGGCTATGGCCGGGGCCCCCGGATGCAGATCGAGAAGGACCGGGCCTTGATCAGCGCCGGAGTTCGCCACGGTGTCACCCTCGGGAGTCCTATAGCCCTCTGGATCCAGAACAAGGATTGGGAGAACTGGCAGGATGTGATGAGCGTCACCCCAATCGAGGGAGAGGTGAAACGGGTCACGAGGCTGCGTCCCGGCCACGCCGACATGGCCGGCATACTCAAGTACAAGCAGAGCGATGTGAGGAACATCCTGGAGCGGGCCAGCGCAAGGGAGACCGCGGCAAGGGGGGCGGTGGGGGCGGTGTGCCGCAGGCTTCTGGAGGAGTTCGACATACAGATTCACAGCAGTACTATCTCAATTGGCGGACACTTCGCCAAGCCATCCAGTCCCATGGACTGGGAGAAGGTGGAGCAGTCCGTGGTCCGCTGTACTGACCCGGAGGCGGAGAAGCTGATGATAGCCGCCATCGACGAGGCCAAGGAGTCGGGGAACACCGTTGGAGGGATCTTCCAGGTGGTCGCCGCAGGAGTGCCGGTGGGGCTGGGAAGCCATGTGCACTGGGACAGGAAGCTGGACGGCCGCATAGCCCAGGCGATGATGAGTATAAACGCCATGAAGGGGGTGGAGATAGGTCACGGGTTCGAGCAGACCCATATGGTTGGGTCTCAGGTCCACGATGTGATCGAGCCGTTCGACGCCGCCAAAGGACGGACCTGGAAACGGGCCACCAACCGGGCGGGGGGGATTGAGGGGGGCATGAGCAACGGCGAGGAGATAGTGGTCCGGGTGGCCGTCAAGCCGATATCGACCCTGGCCAAGCCCCTGCCTTCGGTAGACCTGGTCACGGGGGAGAAGATCCAGGCCCACTACGAGCGAAGCGACGTCTGCCAGGTGCCCCCGGCCGGGATTGTCGGGGAGGCGATGCTGGCCATAGTCCTGGCCGAGGCCCTGTTGGAAAAATTCGGCGGCGACCATATAGAGGAGACCCGTCGCAACTATCAGGGGTATTTGAAGACGGTGGGTGAGGTGCCGGAATAGCCTTGCTACACACTCCTCGGCTAAGCTGTGATTTTCGTCATTGCTCCGAAAATAGTCCGCTCGTCCTGATTTGGTCTAAGGACAAACAGCTTATCCGTTCATGGTTCGACCCTTCGATAGACTCAGGACAGGCCCTTCGGCCTTGCTCCCTTCGATGGAACTCAGGACAGGCAGGGCGGGCTAGCTCATCACGAACGGTTTAAGAAACCTTCATCCTCGATGGTGATGGATGCAACATGATGATTCTTCGTCCTACACGGAAGGCCTGCTGATAGTTGATGAAAGACATGCTTCAGCTAGAACTTAGGTTGCTTAAGGCTCAGGTGAAAACTATCTGCTGACCAATGACGCAGCATAATATTTTCCTAATCGGTTTCTCGGGCACAGGGAAGTCGGCGATTGGACGCCGCCTGGCCCGATGCCTTGACCGCCGGCACCTGGACACCGACGATGAGATCGTGGCCCGGTCCGGCCTGACCATCCCCGAGATATTCGATAAGGAGGGGGAGAAGGGATTCAGGGCCCGGGAGCGTGAGGTGCTGGATGAAGTCTGCCAGCGGCAGGGGCTGGTGGTCTCGACAGGCGGTGGGATAGCCCTCGATCCCGGGAACCGGGCCTCCATGGCCAGGAGTGGAGTGATCATCTGCCTGGAGGCCAAACCATCCACCATCTACAAGAGGCTGAGCCGACACCTTCGTCGAGCCGCCTCGGGACCGATACGGCCCCTGCTGGCCGGGCCCGACCCTCTGAAGCGCATCGAGTCGATCAAGGAGTATCGCCAGCCCTTTTACGCCACAGCCGACTGGACGGTCCACACCGACGACCTCACCACCGATGAGGTGGTCAGCGAGGTGATGAGAGGCCTCGGGTATGCACAGCGCCGCCTGGAGGGAAAGGCAGGCCATCAGGCCATCTTCCCTCCTCCATCTTCCGAGGGCAGGGAGTCCGATGCGCCGTACTGTCAGGAGATGGGCGCCGCTTTCGTGGTAAGCACACCCTCGGCCAGCTATCCGGTGTTCGTGGGCTGGGGAATCCTGGATGAGCTGGGGCCGAGGATGAGAAACCTGGGCCTATCTGGGAAGGCGGCCGTAATCGCCGACGAAGGGGTGTTCCCGCACCAGGGGGCCCGGGCCCTGGAATCCCTGGAAAAGGCGGGCTTTGAGGCGCTGTCCTTCAGCGTGCCCGCGGGCGAGGGAAGCAAGTCCACCGAGGCGTTATCCGACATATACGACTGGCTGGTGGAGCATCGGATAGAGCGGGGCGACGCCATTGTCGCCCTGGGGGGTGGGATGGTCGGGGACCTAGCGGGCTATGCCGCGGCGACCTACCTTAGAGGGGTTCCCCTGGTCCAGGTGCCCACCACTCTGCTGGCGATGACCGACTCTTCCATCGGGGGGAAGGTCGCCATCAATCACATCAGTGGCAAGAACCTGATCGGCGCTTTCTACCAGCCCCGGATGGTGCTGGCCGATGTCCAGACCCTCGCTACCCTGCCGCCCAGGGAGCTCACCTCCGGCTGGGCTGAGGTGATCAAGCACGGCATGATCATGGACACGGGGCTTCTTGAGAACCTGGAGAACGACGCCGAAAACGTCCTGGCCCTGGAACCCGAGGCCACCACCGAGGTCTTGAAGCGGAGCGCAGCCCTGAAGGGCAGGGTGGTTAGCGGCGACGAGAAGGAGTCGGGGCTGAGGATGATTCTCAACTACGGCCACACCATCGCTCACGCCCTGGAAGCCGCCACCGAATACGGCCAGCTGCTCCACGGAGAGGCCGTATCCATAGGGATGATGGGG
>JADFJI010000097.1 GCA_022566235.1 Chloroflexota bacterium | reverse complement strand
TTATAAGAATAAGGGTTGCGTTCATTTTTTTAATCGGAATCGCATTATTTTTTTCCTCTCTATTTTATTGTTTCTATTTCGATCACATGCCGACGTCTTCAGAAATGATAATTATAACCGTTGCTTCAGGATTTCTAGGTGCAAGCTTTAGTATGCTAGTTGGTCTAAAAGGCCAATTAGCAAAAGCATCGATGGAAGATTTAAAGATAATGCACCGTCAAAGCTATATTTTAAAACGGGCGTTTATCGGTGTTGGCGCTGCATCAGTTACATATTTCCTAATACAGTCAGGACTGCTCAACAACGTACTTAATTCTGACTTGCTTCCTGACCTCCCAATAAACGATGACATAACTTTGATTGAATCCTACAAAAACATTAGCTCACTTATTATTTGGTGTTTTATCGCTGGCTTCTCTGAATTATTGGTGCCTAACTTGCTCACTGATGTCGAAAGAAGAATGACCCACAGAGGCACTTCAAGCGCCCTGCCCTGTTCCAACCATCTGTAGTGGACGGCCAACGCCAGGGTGATGATGCCCATGGTCTTCTGGGCGTCGTTGCTGCCGTGGCTGAAGGCCATAAACCCCGCGGAGAGTACCTGTAGCCGAGCGAAAAGTATGTTAATCCTCCCGGGCCCGGCCCTGGTTGACAGCCGGAGCAGCAAGACCATGACAAGGTAGCCGCCCAAAATCCCGGCTACAGGAGCAAAGGCGAGGCCCAGCGCCACCTTTTCAATGCCACTGCGCACCAGCACATCGAAGCCCCCGGACCCTATGCCCGCCCCGATGAGGCCCCCGATGAGGCTGTGGCTGCCGCTGACGGGGAGACCCATGCGGGAGGCCACCAGCACCCAGATCGCGGCCGCCGCGGCGGCCGCCCCCACCGCCTCGATAGTAATAGCATCGGAGTCCACGATGCCCTTGCCCACCGTCTTGGCCACCGCTGTGCCGCTGAGGGCCCCCGCAAGATTGAGAACCGCCGCCATGGATATGGCGGCGGCGGGGGTCATGGCGCGGGTGGCGACTACGGTGGCTATGGCGTTGGCGGCATCGTTGAAACCATTGAAAAAATCGAAGGCCAGGGCCAGAAGTATTACGATAATGACGACGCCAAGGGCGGACTCAGGCATATTCCAGCACGATCCCCTCGATGACTATGGCCGCGCCCTGGCAGCTATCGGCTGCCGCCTCCAGATGGTGATACACTTCCCGCCATTTCATCACATCGCTAAAGGGCAGGTTATCGTTGAACAGCTCTATCAAAGCGCCACGGCCGATCCTGTCGGCCTGTTCCTCCAGGGTGCTTATGCTCCTGCAAAGGTCCAGTATCTCCTCCCTTTTTCGGCGCATATTGGGCAGCCATGAAACGGCCTTCTCCAGCTCCAGCCCTGCATTGACAAGCACCTCTGCCACCTCTCGTGCCTGAGGAGTGGGGGCCGGCATCTTGAAATCCAGCATATCCCGGGCGACCTCTTCCATGTGGTCCACCACGTCGTCCAGATGCTCCGCCAGATTGGCTATATCGCTCCGGTCCATTGGGGTAACGAAGCTGCCGTGGAGCCTGCGCATAATGCTGTGGATGATGTCGTCGCCCTTGTGCTCCAGGTCGATGATCTTCTGGACCCGCTCCTCCAGGGAGTCGTAGTCGTTCATCAGATCGGCCAGGGCCTGGGCCGTGTCCTTGAGGTTGCTGACCTCACTTTCCAGCAGCTCGTAAAACTTTTTGTCGCCTTTGGGAACGAAAGGTAACTTAACCATGGTCAGTCTCCACCACTCTTTCGAGGTAGTTTAATAAGTCCTACAAAGCGGGAAGTGTCCCGATGCCGAGTCGGGACCGGGGGTTTGTCCCGAGTTCGGGACAAACCTAATTTCTCCCCCTTCCTGGCCAGGCCTGTCCTGAGCCTGCCGAAGGGAAGGGGGACAGGGGGATGGTCGAATTGGAAAATCTCAGCGTCGATTTAGGCCCGTTGAAAGGAAGAGTTATCAAGGTCCTGGACAAGGGGTTCGTCCAGCTGCTGGACTACATCGGCTCGGACCAGCGCATACTGGACGCGGCCCGGGTCTCCACCGGGGCCAAGGGCGGCGACCCGGAGAAGGACCGCCGCCTCATCTTCTTCCTCATGGAAATGAAGCACGGCACCCCCTTCGAGCACCTGGTCTTCCAGTTCCTCATCAAGTGTCCCATCTTCGTGGCCAGGCAGTGGATGAGGCACCGCGTGGCCAGCTACAACGAGCGCTCGGCCCGCTACAGGGTTTTCCAGGAGGAGTTCTACGTCCCCTCCCTGGAGGACATTCCCGACATCTTCGACGAGGCCGACCTTCAGGAATATGAAGAGGTGCTCAAGCAGGAGCACGCTTTCTACCAGCGCATGATCGACAAGGCCAAACCCCACAAAGAGCTGAGAAAACGGACCCGGGAGGTCTTCCGGGGGGTGCTGGGCACCTCTTATTACACCGAGTTCTACTGGACCCTCAATTTCAGGGCCTTGATGAATTTCATCGAGCTAAGGACGGGAGAGGGGGCCCAGCCCGAGATCCGGAAATACGCCCTTGCCATCTCCTCCATGGCGCAAGAGCTGGCCCCTCTCGCCTACGAGGCCTTCGATAAGTACGCCCTCAACGCCGCTAAGCCCCATGTCTAGTGAGATAGCCTCTACCAGGCTGCACCTCGTTACCGATAGGTCTCTCTGCACAGAGACCTCCCTGGAAGATGCCGTGGCCCGGGCCGTCGAGGGTGGCGTGGAGGTGGTCCACCTCCGGGAGAAGGACCTGCCACCCAAAGAGCTGTATCACCTGGCCTCCAGGCTCCGTAAGGTCACCCTCGGAAGGGCCCTGCTCATTATCAACGATCGGATAGACATAGCCCTGGCCATCTCCGCCGACGGCGTCCACCTGCCCGGGGACTCGGTGCCCACCTACGTGGCCAAGAAGCTGGGGGCCGACAGGCTGATTGTGGGAAGGTCGGTGCACAGCGTAGAGGAGGCCCTGGAGGCCGAGGCGGAGGAGGCCGACTACGTCATTCTGGGCACTATATACAAGACCGCCTCCCACCCGGGCCTGAGGCCCGCGGGCCTGGGCCTGGTTCGGGAAGTCAGGGAGGCCGTGGGCCTACCCGTATACGCCATAGGGGGCATCGATGCCTCCAACGCGGCCGAGGTGGTGGCCGCCGGCGCAGACGGTATCGCCGTCATCCGCGCCATCCTCGGGGCCAAAGACCCCCGCGCCGCCGCCCGGGGGTTGGCAAGAGCGGTCAAGGGCGGCACTAAGCCCTAACTAAGCCCTAATAGATAGCCTTATCCCCTAACGCGATATACTTAACAGTGCCATGATCACACAGATAACTATCAAAAACTATAAGAGCCTGGAGAACGTGACCCTGAAACCGGGGCCCCTGACCGTATTGGTCGGGGCTAATGGCTCGGGCAAGTCCAACATTCTGGATGCCTTAAATTTTATAAAGGACTTAGTAGGTCTAAATCAACGAATAGATAGAATCCTGCAACCAAGGGGTGGATATGAAACTGTAGTGTGGGGTAGGGAATTCGAGCGGGACATATCGGTCGGGTTGGAGTGGAAATCGATAGAACAATTTGGCCAACTTTCCTATTCCGTCAGATTTGGACAGAACGATGGGCGGGATGCTGTTAAAGAAGAGTTCCTATTGGCTGATGGTACGGAGGTGCTAGGGCGAACTAGCCCAGGTACATATAGTTTTGAGCGCGGTTCCAGTGGCACTGAATCTAACAGAAGTTCATTAGAAGATGCTCACCACTACGTACCTCAAACGGCTGAAATTATTCGAAGAATGAATAGATGGACCTTTTATAACTTCGTTTTCAACCAAATGAGAGCTCCTCATCCTGTTAGAAGCGAGTATCGCCTTAGTGAAACCGGTAACAATTTATCTACTGTGCTACACGCATTGTTTTCAATCGAAAGCCCTTTATTCGACGATATCTTTCATTCAGTAAGAGGCTCAGTTCCTGTGGTCGAAAAGCTCCTGTCACCCATAGTCGGAGACGCTCAGACTCAAGTCGCGTTGAAAGAACGGGATATCCCTGAGCCCGTCGCAGCATGGGGTCTCTCTGATGGTACTCTATTCGCTTTGGCCCTATCCACAGCTCTCCTCACACCTCAGATCCCCACCCTCCTAGCCCTGGAATCCCCTGACGCCACCCTGCACCCCTACGCAATGGAGCACGTGGCGGAGCTGCTTAAGTCGGCTTCCCGAAAAACCCAGGTGATAATTACAACCCACTCACCATACCTGCTGGATTACCTCCCACCTGAGTCGATTGTAGTGGTGGAAAAGGTCAAGGGCAAGACGGTTCTAAAGCCGGTCAAAGGGCGTAAGGGTGTCAGATACGCTATTGAAAAGCTTGGGGCAGGAGATGCCTGGTACTCGGGCCACCTGGGTGGAGTGCCTTGAGCCTGGCTGTATTCGTGGAGGGGCCTAGCGACCGTAACCCCATTCGCACGCTTCTGGAAAAATTAGGCCAGGTTGTCCGTCATGTCGGTGTTGTTCGGCAAGGCAGGATGCTCAATGTCGACGCTATGGCATCTCAGATAGAAATTGTCGCACACGCTCGTCGAAGGCTGTCAAGGGTGCTCATCTTCCGCGACTCCGAAGGCATAGACCCAGAGGAAACTTATCAAAGAAGCCGTGGCCCTGAAAGAGAACTCAACCAGCTTTTCACCCGGTTCCCCATAAATTACATTATCGTGGACCATTCCATTGAAGGCTGGCTTGCTTGGGATGTAGATGCTGTCCGCCGAGTAGTCGGTGGAGGAAAATATCTGTCCCTGATAAGAAACCTCGAAGCGAACCCACACCCGGCGAATCTCTTGGGTAGAGTTTTCAGAGCCAACGGACCAGACTTTGATAAGAGTACCCATAACCAGGTGCTAGCGGAGCTAGCCGACATCAGGCTAATCGCTCGGAACAGTCCCACTTTTGGCCGTCTTGTAAAGATACTCCGAGGCCGCTAGACGAATCGTGATGCTTGACCTCTCCGACAGCCACACTCATCTTGAGGACTACGGCCCCGAGCTTCCTGCCATAGTTCAGCGGGCCCGGGACGCGGGGGTGGGGAGGATCATCACCGCTGGCAGCTCCCTCCAGTCCTCCAGGGCCGCAATCCGCATAGCCGAGTCTTACCCCGACGTTTATGCCGGGGTGGGCATCCACCCCCATGAGGTCAGCGAGGCCATCACCGACGAGACCTTCCAGGAGCTGGCCCGACTTGCCACGTCCAGCGACAGGGTGGTGGTCGTCAGCGAGCCGGGCCTGGACTACTTCAAGAGCAAAGCCCCCAGGGAGCTGCAGCAGCGAGTCTTCCGGCAGCACCTCAGGCTGGCCCGAGACCTGGAACTTCCGGTGATATTCCACAGCCGGGACGCCTATTGGGACTGCCTGCGCATCCTCAAGGAGGAGCAGGTCTACCAGGTGGGGGCCGTCATGCACTACTTCGTGGCGGACCAGCGCATCGCCGAAGAGTGCGTAGACATGGGGGTCTACATCTCCTTCTCCAAGACCCTCCTGAGTCTGCCCCACCTTCACCAGGTCGCGCGGACCATACCCCTGGAGTATATAGTCGTGGAAACCGACTCCTTCCCCCAGCCGTGGAAGAAAAAGAACCCGCTGGAGCCGGCCCAGGTGCGAAGGGTTGCCGAGAAGATAGCCGAGCTTCGGGGCATCACCCTGGAGGAAGTGGCGGCCAAGACCACCGCAAACCTGAAATACCTGGTGGGCCCTAGACTTCTATAGGCGTGTCGTCCCTGTTGGCCCACTCCCCCATGGAGCCGTCGTAGTTGCTGACCTTCTCGTACCCCAGGAGGTTGAGAACGAACATTACGTGCGCCGCACGTATTCCGCCCTGTCAGTAGACGACGACCTCCTTCTCCGGTGTGATCCCCGCAGACTCATACATCTCCCTGAGCTCGCCCGGAGGCCGGAAGGTCCGAAACCCGTCGTCGGTCACCGCCTTGATCCACTCGATGTGCACCGTGCCGGGTATGTGGCCACCCCTCTTGTTCCCCCGGGTGATGGCACCCGTGTATTCCCCGATATTTCTCACATCGAGGGTGACGAAATCCGGTTTATCCAGGCTTTCGAGGAGCCTGTCCACGGTGCAGTTGTACTCGGGATGTAACCTGGGAACGAACTTGGTGGGGGCGTGGGGAGAGACGGCCTTGTTAGTATGGTAGCTGTCTATCGAGGGCTGGGCCACCTCCCGCCCCTCCTTCAGCCACTTGTTCCAACCGCCGTTGAGGACCCAGACCTTCTCGTGCCCGTGCATCCTCAGAAGCCACCAAAGCCTGCTGGCGTACAGCCCGCCCCATTCGTCGTAGGCAACCACATTGTGCTCGTTGCCGATTCCCAACCGTCCCATGGCCTCAGCGAACTGGTCGGGAGGCATCACCAGAGTGGTATTAGAAGGGTCCTTGAAATAGTCGCGATTGAGGCCCATGGCCCCGGGTATATGGCCCCTCTTGTACCCGTCCAGGGGTCCCATGTCCACGATCCTGAGGTCCGGGTCCTCCATATACTGCTGAAGCCACTCCGTCTCCACCAGCATGTCCGGCCGCTGATGTTGCTCGCTGTCACTCATATTCCATCCTCCCCTTTAGACACAGGCTGGCAAAACGCCACGTTCCATAGCTCCCATATCAGGCCTAAGTAACTATCTCATAACGACCCGCAGCAACATTCGTCATCCTTCGACAAGTCCCGATACTCGGGACAAGCTCAGGACGAGCGGGAAATGCAACCTCTTCCGTTTGTGGTGAACCTGCCTGTCCTGCCTGCCATCGAAGGGAGCAAGGCCGAAGGGCCTGCCCTGAGTGTATCGAAGGATCGATCCACCTTTTGAGATAATTTCTAAGGTATAAGCCCCGCCAGCTTCTCGGCATCGAAGCCCACCACCGAACTCCCGCCTGCTATCACGATAGGCCTTCTCAGCAGGGCCGGCTCCCGGGTCATCAGGTCCAGCTTTTCGGCGTCGGTCAGGGCATCCACATCCAGGCCCAGGGCCTTCACCCGGCGGCTCTTTCTGGAAAACAGCTGGTCCATGGGGATCAGCTTCAAGAGGCCCTCTATCTCCTCCCTGCTCAACGGGTCCTTGAACATCTCCCGCTCATTGAGAGGCATCCCTTTCTGCGAAAGAAACTCCTTCGCCCTTTTACAAGAAGTTCAGCCCCGTTTTAGATATATGGTAGTTTCCTGGAGTGCCATGGCGTCCTCTCATAATGCTGATCGCTGCGCTTGGGCACTATTTTAACGACCTCCGACGAGCCGTGTCCAGGAGGCCGACTCACCAGTCAGTGGTCAGTCCGATTAATAACGGAACAAATTGCCAGCTTGAGCCTAGCTTTGAATCTCACATGACTTTCTTGGCGGACTAAGCACCAATACGAGCTGGCATAAGGAAGCGTTACAATCGTTTGTATCTGACCAGCTTGCTTACAGCTTCGGTGAAGATGGCTCTGTTTGCCGCAATTAGGTACTAGGGGACTCCTAAGGGGCACGTCCCCTTGGGCAGGGGGTCTGGGCGCTGCCCCAACATTACCCTTCAGGGTGATATCGGGTGTGATAAAG
>JADFJI010000096.1:4454-7617 GCA_022566235.1 Chloroflexota bacterium | reverse complement strand
ACTATATTCGGCCAGGTCGTCGGTGGGCAGGACGTGGTAGACGAGATCGGCCTTGTGCCTACCGATTCTCGGGACAGACCCCTGGAGCCCGTCGTAATCGAGAGCATAGAGATAATAGGGCAGTAGTTCAGATAAACAGGGTTGACTAAGAACCGGTATAACAACGGTTTCGACCACCCCTTCGACTTCGCTCAGGACAGGCCCCCAGTCCCCCCTCCTGACAGGAGGGGGGACTAACATTAGGCGTCAGGGAAGCCCCTAGCAACCTAGATAAGTCCCGAGTATCGGGACAAATCTGAACTGGACTTCTCCTTTCATTTTCGAATCACACCTCTTCTTGACAAGAGAGGTGGTTGCATTTGGCGGAATGTGATAGAATCGTACAGACTCCGCGACCGTGTTGCTAGGACGTTCCAGACGAGGCCTTCAGCCTGGTTCCCAATTGGGAGGGGCGCCTGCCGAGGACGAGGAGAATTTTGAGCCCTTGGAGGAGCTCGTTATGAACATATTTGTAGGGAACCTTCCCTATGATGCAGATGACCAGGTTTTGAAGGAAACATTCGAACCCTTCGGCGCTGTGGAATCGGCCCGTGTTATCTCGGACCGGTATTCAGGTAGATCACGAGGATTCGGTTTCGTTGAAATGAACGACGATACCGAGGGACAGGCGGCCATCGATGGCCTGAATGGAAAGGACCTGCAAGGCCGGGCCCTGACCGTTAATCAGGCCAAGCCCCGGGAGCCTCGCAGCCCTAGGTGGTAGTCTCTATCCTCCACCACGGTCAATACATGCTAATCTCCGTCCAAATCACCTCTTCAGCATTGCTCTAGACATCTCGCGGCCAGCCTTCCTTTAGCGATCTTCATAGGCTTCGTGGATTGATGTAGTTGAGGCGTGGTTCCGCGCATTACGTTCAGCAGCCTTACAGCCTGCTATTCAGGAGGAACCCATGGCCAAGAACGGCTTTAAGGTGCTGGACAGCGATATGCATATCCTGGAGCCCGGCGACCTGTGGCTCCGGTACATGGAGCCCGAATATAGGGACCAGGCCCCCAGGGCCACCAACGAATACTTCATGGACCTGCGCCTGAAGCACGACGGCCGTATCATATCCCGCTCCCAGGAACACTTCGCAGATGCGGCGGATATGTACGTCGAACTGACGGAGCGGTACGGCAGGATGGAAGAGTTCAAGGCCTACGAGAGCCGGGGATGGGGCCCCGATACCCAGCTGGAAGCTATGGATGTGGAGGGAATAGACATCGCTCTGCTCTTCCCGTCCATGGGGCTTTTTGCCCACGCCAAGGTGTATGACGACGATAACCTGGCTGCGGCCATCTCTCGGGCCTACAACAACTGGCTCGCAGAATTCTGCCAGGCCGACAATAACCGAATGTACGGATCGGCTATGGTCCCCGCCCAGAACATCGAGGCGGCGGTGGAGGAGTCACGCAGAGCCAGTGAGGAACTGGGGTTCAAATCCATATTCCTGCGGCCGAATCCCATGAAGGGCCGTAACTGGCACCATCCCTACTACGATCCACTCTGGGCCGAGTGTCAGAGATTAGACCTGGCCGTTGGATTCCACGAGGGCACACCATGTGAGCTGCCCGTGGCCATGGGCGAGCGGTTCGACGGCAAGCATGAGGACCTCTGGACCACAGAACACCTCGCCGCTCATCCCATCGAGCAGATGTACGCCTGCCTATCCATCATCATGGGCGGGGTGACCGAAAGGTTCCCAGATCTCAGGGTGGCCTTTCTGGAGGGCAACTGTAGCTGGTTGCCCTTCTGGCTATGGCGCATGGACGAGCACTACGAGCACAGGGAGAAGGTAATCAAGCAGCGTCTTCCCCTGTTGCCCACCGAATACTTCAAGCGTCAATGCTACGCATCTGTGGAAGCCGACGAGAGTCCCGGTAAATACGCCGTGGACTGGCTGGGCGACGACAACATCGTCTTCTCCACCGATTACCCCCACCCCGACACCCGGTACCCCCGCTCCGTAGAGGTCTTCCTCACCCTGCCGTTCCCCGAAGAGAGCCTTAGAAAGATACTGTGGGATAACTGCGCCCGGCTGTACGGCCTCTCCTGAAGCCAGGCTCCCGCGCTGTCAACCCGCCACAAGGCCCGAGACCCAGGCCTGGATGCTGGGGGTCGGGAGGCAGGTCGCTGCCAAGACCGGCCGCTCATCCTAAGCGCCGAAGGGGGGGATATGGCTATCCTCTGTAACGTTTCTCTAAGCGCATCACGGGCAGCCACTGATGTTCTCGTGCCTGGTGACGCTGAGATATTAGGAACGGCCCTGGTAGGCTTCTCGGGGTTGGTATATGTCCACGCCTGAGACTCGACCCCAGAACCGCACGGCCTCCACCAGGTCCTTCTGGCCCAGCCCCTGGGCCCTCTGCATCTGGTATATCTGGGTTGCCAGATCGTTTAGGGGCAGTGGGATACCCAATCTCTTGGCGAGCTCACCGGCAAGACGATGGTCTTTATACATCAGGTCCACGCTGAACCCGGGCTCGAAATTCCGCCCCTTGATCCTGGGCGATATGTAATCCTTAAGGAAGTAGCTGTTGGCGTCGGTCTCGTCGAAGACCTCCAGCAGGGTCTCGGGTTTAATACCAGCCGCTGCCCCCAGGACAAAGGCCTCGGCACACACCAGGTTGATGAGCCCGCTGACCAGGTTGCTCAGGAGCTTGACGATTGTGCCCATCCCCGGGGGACCGAGGTAAAAGAACTCCTTACCCAGGGATTCCATCACGGGCCGGGCCCTGTCGAAGGCGTCCTCGTCCCCGCTCACCATGAAGGTCACGTTAGCGTTCCGGGCGCCATCAGTCCCGGCGCTCTGGGGTGCCCCGCCGCTTATGGGCGCGTCCAGGTAGGCGACCCCCTTGTCCCTGGCCAGGCCGTACATCCGGATGCTGGTGTCGGGGTCGATGGTGCTCAGGTCTACGATGATGGCCCCTGACCTGACGCCGGCCAGAAGCCCTTTTGGACCGGACATGGCCGACTCCACCGCCTCGGGCGATGGCAGGGCCATGATAATCACATCCGAGGCCCCGGCCAGCGCGCTGGCCGTTTCCACGGGCCTCGCGCCCCTGTCCGCCAGGGCATCGGCCTTTTCGTCGGCTCCGGCGGTCCGCGGCCGGGCGTGCCGCA
>JADFJI010000096.1:0-4444 GCA_022566235.1 Chloroflexota bacterium | reverse complement strand
GGGCACCGGCCTTCTCTTGGTCTATGTCGTACACCCTTATCTGCTGGTATGCCTTGAGGAGGTTAACGGCGTAAATACGCCCGATGACCCCCATCCCCACAAGTCCAACATCAGTCATTTTGACCTCCTCCAACGTTATGTCAATATTCAGGAGCTCAATTGGGCGCGTACCGTCATAGCAATAGCGCTACCCACGTTCCTTATCACATGGGTTAAGGGATGGTGATTTAACGGGCTCCCGGGCCAGGTTGCACAAGCCCGGTTGCTGGTTCCCATCACCTTCCGAAGCTCACCCCCAAGCGCCGACTCAACGGCCTTTTCCAACTCGGCTACGGTGCTCAACTCGCCATCGGGATGGCGATAACCTAATGTATCCGTCCCCAGGCGTCAACCCTTTGTCTCATGGGGGGGATGGCCGGATGTTTGGTCCCTCAGGAGTGGTAAGAGCTGTAGTGACCAATCGCCTGCCTGTCACAACCGCGCCCCGGAGACATAGTGAAGGCAATCACTTGCAACCCGAAATGATTTGCAACTGGTTGCACCAAGACGTATAATCGTCCGTCGGAAGCCACCCGAAATCTCTTTCCGGTATGGACGCGGCGTAGGACTTGGGATATGTACTTCGACCGTCGACTTTTCAGCATGACCCAGGGGGTGAGGCTGCGAATCATCATCGCGGCTGTCCTGGGGCTCATCGCCGTCGGGTCCGGGGTTGCGGGCCTGGCCATCTTCGGCGTGGTGATCGCCCGCATCTTCAGGGGACAGGCAGAGTACTCGTCCCTGGCCTTTCCCCTGGCCAGCGTGGCCGTCCTCATCGGTATACGAGGTGTGTTCCAGTACTTCCAGAACGCCTACGCCCACCACACCGCCAGCATAGTCAAAATCGCAATACGAAAGCGCCTCTACGATCACTGCCTTGCCCTTGGGCCCGGCCACTTCGACCAGCGCCGCACCGGCGGGGTGATCCTCACACTGGGGGACGGGGTCGAGGGACTGGAGATATTCGTGGGCCAGTACCTGCCTCAGTTCATCATAGCGGCCGTGGCCCCCATAATGATATTCATCTTTATGGCCATCCTTGACCTACCGATAGCCCTGATTTTCCTGGGGTTTGCCCTTTTTACCCTGGCCGCTCCCACCGTGTTTCACCGTTGGAACGAAAAGAGCAGCATGCGGAGATACCAATCCTATGGGGCCCTGGGGGGCGAGTTCCTGGACAGCGTCCAGGGGCTGGCGACCCTGAAGGCGTTTGGCCAGAGCCAGCGCCACGGAGAGCTTCTGGCTCGGCGGGCCAGGCAGCTATACCGGAGCACCATGGGAGTGCTGGCGGCCAACATCGCCACCGGCGGGGTCACCGTTCTGGGCATCTCCGCGGGGGCCGCCGTGGCCCTGGGCGTCGGGGCCGAGCGGGTGAGCAACCACGATATGGAGATTCGCAGCCTCCTGATTGTCATGATGTTCGGAGTCGAGGTGTTCAAGCCCCTCCGGGAGCTGTCCCAACTCTACCACCAGGGGATGGTAGCCAGCGCGGCGGCCAAAGGCATCTTCAATATGCTGGACAGCCCTATCGAAATCGAAGAACCAGAGCAGACAGATGCGGCTTCGGCTGGACATGCCGGCGGGCTATCACCGGCCCCAGAGATCAGCTTCGAGGAGGTCAGCTTCGGGTACAGTGGCGGACGAGGCCTGGCACTGGAGAAGGTATCATTCACCCTCAAGAAGGGCGAAAAGCTGGGGTTGGTGGGACCCAGCGGCGCAGGTAAGTCCACTATCGTGTGGTTGATGTATCGATTCTTCGACCCTCAGCAGGGGCGGATAACACTGGGAGGCCTCGATCTGCGGGAGCTCCCCCTTGACCAGCTTCGTGACCAGATCGCCGTTGTCACCCAGGACACCTACCTCTTTCACGGGACGGTGGCGGACAACTTGCGGTTCGGCAAGCCCGACGCCACTCAGGAAGAGCTGGAGGCCGCGGCCCGGGTCGCCAACGCCCACGAGTTCATCGCCCAGTTGCCCCAGGGGTACGACACCTTCGTCGGCGAGCGGGCCGTCAGATTGTCTGGCGGCCAGCGCCAGCGAATAGCCATAGCCCGGGCCCTGCTCAAGAACTCGCCCATACTGGTACTGGACGAGGCCCTATCCAGCGTGGATGCAGAAAACGAGGCGATCATACAGGAGGCCCTGGACCGGCTCATGGAAGGCCGCACCACCCTCATCATCGCCCACCGGTTGTCCAGCGTAATCGGGACCGACCGTATCCTTGTCCTTGACCAGGGGCGTCTGGCCGAGACCGGCAGTCACGCCGATCTTATGGCCTCGGGCGGTGTATACGCACAGCTCATGGCGAACCAGCAGTCAGAGGGGGATCAGGGAGCAATAGTCAGGACTAACGAGGCCGGTCGTGTGGAGGAGCCACATAAGGGCCACCCGGCAGAGGGCAGTGGGCGGCCATCGGAAGGGGGCCGGGACTACGTAGGGGAGGCCTCAGTGCCCCCATCCGTTCCGTATCTAGGCAAATTTACCATCTGGCGGCGATTGTTTGGCCTTGTGAGGCCCTGGTGGTTCCAACAGTCGGTCACCTTTTTGTTGGGCATTGCCCATCACGGGTCCATTATCGGACTGGGGGTGATCAGCGCCCTGCTGGTCGGGCAGGTATTTAAGGGAGAGGACCTGACCTTATATCTGATCCTTCTGGCGGTTTTCGCCCCCCTGACCGGATTCTTCAACTGGGCCGAAGGCTGGCTGGCCCATGACCTGGCCTACCGTCTCCTGGCGGAGATGCGGATAGACATGTACACCAAGATGGACCCCCTGGCCCCGGCATATATGGTGAAGCGCCGCTCCGGGGATATCGTGAGCATAGTAGGCAGCGACATAGAGAAGATCGAGTTCTTCTTCGCGCACACCATAAGCCCCTCGTTTGTTGCATTCGTAGTACCACTGGCCGTAGTGACAACTCTGGCGATCATCTCCTGGCCCCTGGCGATAGTCCTGATGCCTTTCCTCCTTGCCGTGGCAATAAGGCCTTTCTATGCCCAGAGGACCAACGAGCGGTTGGGAAGCGAGGTCCTGACCAAACTGGGCGACATGCACGCCCAGATGGTGGACAACATCCAGGGGATGCGGGAGATCATCGCCTTTGGCCGGGGGCCCGCGCGAAGCGACGAGATCGTCGACAAGGGCTGGGACTTCGCCGAAAGTCAGACACAGTTCAAGAAGGCCCAGGCATCACAGGCATCCTTTATCGAGGCGATAACGGGCCTGGGGGGACTGGCAGTGCTGGCCATGGGCGCCTGGCTTGTACTGGAGGGTAAGATGGCCCGGCCCGACCTTCCACTGACGGCTCTCCTGGCCCTCTCTACTTTCTCCCCCGTTTCGGACATCGCCAGGACCGTGAAGGACCTGATGGAGACCCTGGCCGCCGCCCGGCGGGTCTTCGCCGTACACGATGAGCCGATTCCCGTCCAGGATGGCCCAGGGGTGCCGGCCCTAGCTTCTTCCAACGCCGGCGAGGCCCCACCCATTCAATTCGATAGGGCGACCTTCGCCTATGGCCCCGGCCTCCCCCAGGCTCTCACCGAGGTGTCTTTCTCCGTAGAGCCAGGCCAGACCGTGGCCCTGGTGGGACGCTCGGGGGCCGGGAAGACCACCTGCGCCTATCTGCTTATGCGCTTCTGGGACCCCCAGCAAGGCCGTATCTTGCTCGGAGGCCACGATCTGCGAGAGTTCAATCTGGAAGACCTGCGAAGTCAAATAGCCTTCGTGACCCAGGACACATACCTGTTCAACACCAGCATCCGTGACAACATAGGCCTGGGGAGGGCGGGGGCCACTCAGGAAGAGATAGAAGAGGCCGCCCGTCAGGCCAACGCCCATGAGTTCATCGATTCCTTCCCCGAGGGTTATGACACAATGGTTGGAGAGCGGGGAATGCAGCTCTCGGGAGGGCAGCGCCAGAGGATCTCAATAGCACGAGCCCTGCTGAAGAACGCCCCGGTCCTGATCCTGGACGAAGCCACCTCACACCTCGATGCGGTAAGCGAGCAGCGTGTAAGGGAGGCCCTGGGCCGCCTGATGAAAGGCCGGAGCACCCTGGTCATAGCCCACCGCCTCTCTACCGTGCGGGACGCCGATAAGCTTGTGGTACTGGATAACGGCCGTAAGGCGGAGGAGGGGACTCACTCCGAGCTGCTGGCGAAGGGCGGGCTTTACGCTCAGCTAGTCTCAGCCCAACTGGTCAGCGCCGCCGCCAAAAAGGTCACTTATAAAGCCGGTTTCCAGGAACATGACGATGAGATAGAGAAAGAAGAGAAAGATGTTTTATTTAGAGTAGGTTGTCAAGCAGGAACATATATCAGAAAATTATGCACTGATATGGGAAAAAAACTAAAAACAGGTGCTCACATGCAAGAACTAGTTAGAACAAAAGCAGGCCCTTTCAATG
>JADFJI010000095.1 GCA_022566235.1 Chloroflexota bacterium | reverse complement strand
CCGGCCAGCAGGTACATGATCACGTAGACGATGACCCGGTAGATGACCGCCGAGCCGGGCGGGATGCAGATGAAGGACATGCCCGAAAGGCCCCGCTTCCCGATCTCGTGGGCGATTCTGATCACCTCATAGTCGGACAGGCCGATGGGCTCGGCCAGCTCGCCCATGATGTCGCCGGGGGCCGGGCCTGCGCCCCCGAGCACGTCCATATCGAAGTGGACATAGACGCCCTCTGTGCCGTCATAGGCACGGTGCAGTTCTCCCACTACTCCCTCGATTCCCAGGCTGGTCCTGACTTCCCAGGAGGAGATGAATCGCGCTCCGTCCTTCAGGTAGCGCCGGACGATCTCTTTTTTCTCCAGCATGCCCCGCTCTCCGATCTCCACCAGGTGGCGAGGGTGCATGTTGTCAAGGAACTCGTACATCTTGTGTTTCCAGCTTGCGGCGCCGGCAATGCGCGGGTCGTTGGTCAGGCGATCGAGGATTTGGGCGTCCCAGTGTGTGTCCAGGCTGATGCAACCCACGGGCCCAGCAGTTCGCTCGGAGATGGCCTTGGCGATAGCAAAGGAGCCCAGGGGCGAGTTCTGGCCTATGACGATGGGGACTGCGCCGGCTTCGAGGACATGTCCCACCTTCTCCTCTACTGCGGCCTGGGCTTTCAGAATGTTCTCGGGGGACTGGTCCTCCATGACCTCGGGCGGGATCAGGGCGTCCCCGTAGTCGACCACGGTGAGGTGCTCGAACACGTCGATGTCGAAGTCCTGGATATACCCCGAGGGGTAACGGACCGACTGCTGGCGAACCCGCTTCGGGCCGGAGATCCACTCATTCTTGTCAACGCCGGCATACTTATCCGACGAGGTGGCCACGTAAGGCGCTCCTATGATGACCGCGTCTGCCCCCTTGAGCTTGTCTCGTGTTGCCGCGTAGGGCACGCCCAGGAAGGTGGGCAGCTCCGGGGAAATCAAGGGGAACTTCTGCCTTGAGGCAAAGCTGGTTTTCATAAATTCTTCCCAGGTGGGGTAGGTCTGAGTAGTCACAGTGTTTCTCCCATCGTTGAGCTACTTGGGGCCTCAGGATCGTTTAGCGGAACTTGGACATGACCTCTCCCGCAAAGGTCTGCATCTGTTCCAGCATCTCTTCGACGGTGTCCCCGGCGATGTGGAGCGCGTTGAAGTGGGTGATCCCCTGGGCATTTACTTTGGCGATCTTATCCGCCACCTCTTCCGGCGTGCCGATCCAGCCCATGGATACCAATTTGTCGAGGTTTGGGACCTTCGATAATCGAAACTGGCCCATGCGGCTTTCTCGATATTTCTTGACGGCCTCCTCGTGAGTTTTGGCCAGGCACAACTCGGCCTCGGCGACCACGTCGATGTCCGAGAGGCTCCGGCCCTGCTCTTCCAGAAGGGGGAGGATCGCATCGACGGGGCTCCGGCCCCCGGCGGCGGAGATCAGCAGGCCGTCTCCCCATCTGGCGATGCGGCGCAGGGCAGCCGGATTTCTCCCCGGGGCGTAGATGGGCAACGGTTTTTGCACAGGCTTGGGGTTCAGGTTCACGCCCTGGAACTCCACGTACTCGCCCTTGTAGCTGACCTCCTGGCTACCGCCGCTGAGGAGCAGCCTCAATGCCTCCATCTTTTCGTCCATCATCCTGCCGCGGTGGGCCTTTTTAGCTCTGGGCCTGATTGACTCGAACTCGTCCCTGGCGAACCCCAGGCCTAGACCCAGCATTAGCCGCCCGTTGCTGAAATGGTCCAGGGTGGCCACCTGCTTGGCCAGGATTATCGGATCCCGGTAGGGTAGCAGGATTACGCCGGTGGCCAGCCTGATGCGCTTGGTCACGGCGGCGGCGTAAGAAAGGACCATGAGGAGCTCATACCAGTTGGGCGGCTGGTCATCCGGGATGCCACCCATGCCCTGGGTGCGGGTCATGAAGTCGGTGCCCCAGACCGCGTTGAACCCGAGCCGCTCGCTCTCCTGAAGGACCCGGATGATCTCCTTGGGCCCGGCGAAAGGGACTGGGACGAAAATGCCCTCTCTGCTGGTGGGCAGCTCCATATCGAATTTCATTCTTCCCCCCTGGGTATCCGTCGTAGCTGGAGACCGTTATCTGTGGCTTAGTCCAGGAACCTCCAGTCGAAGGGAGCCTGGGAAATGATCTCGGGGCCATTGGCCGTGATGAGGAGCTGCTCCTCCAGTTTGACCTGCTCCCGGCCGTTCTCCTTGCCGAAGCTGGCCTCCATGCACATGATCATATTCTCCTCGAGCACTCCGGGGACGTTGCCGAACCCGGTGGTGCTGGTGTCGGTGAAGTATAGGGCCGGCCATTCGTCGGACATGCCAACGCCGTGGGCCAGGACCGAGTATCTGTTGGCCCTGTACTCGTCGGGGATCTCGGGCACTTTCTCCGCTATCTCCTGGAAACTGGTTCCGACGGTAAACAGGGGGATGGACGCGTAGAGGAACTCGTAGGCCCGTTTATATGACTCTAGCTGCTCGGGATTTGGCTTGCCGTCCCCACACAGGTAGGTGCGGGAGATGTCGGCGAAATAGCCCATGGGCCCGGCCATGTCCGTGTCCATGGCGACCAGGTCGCCCGGCCTCACTATGCGGTCGGTGGCGGTACGCTTCAGCCACTGGAGGGTATTGCCGCCTGCGGCCAGGAGCATGCAGTCCATCCGCTCTCCGCCGTGCCTCAGGTTGGTATCGGCCATAATTGCGAAGAGTTCGATCTCCGTGACCCCCGGCTTAATGGCCTTTTTTACCCTGGCCAGGGCTACGTCGGCTATGGCACAGGCCTGGCGTATGAGGGCCACCTCGTCCTGGGTCTTGATTACCCTGGCCAGGGCGACGGGTTCCAGGGCATCGTCAATGGTGAGGCCTTCGGTCTCCAGGGCTTTAATGGTGACGGGGTCTCCGCGGTCGAGGCCTATGGGCTCGGAACCTATGCCCATCTCCTTCACCGTGCTCTTGACGATGGCTGCCCAGCGGGCCGTGGCCTCGCGAGTGTAGACGCCTGCCTGCCAGTAATCGAAGACGGGGACCTCCCGCATCTCCAGGGCGCCATCCAGGACTGTGGGTTCCAGGCCCGTGCCGTTGAAGAGGACCGGCTCTCCCTCTCTGGGCACCAGGGCGTGGTAGGTCTTGTTCCTGAGGGCGAAGATCTCGTTGCACCGAACGCCCAGCGCGTAACGCACGTTCACGGGATCGAAGAGGAGGAGGCCGCCTAGGCCTGCCTTGCCTATCTGCTCCTGAAGCCTCTGGAGGCGTTCTCTACGCAGTCGCCTCACATCCACCCGTTCTTCGAAATCTACCGCGTTGGTGCCGATGAGGTCGCTTTCTTGGATTCTTTTCCCGTTAGTTGCCACAATCATCTCCTTTGGGAGTGCTGTTCCCCGGACCGAATGGAAGCCTCGGACTTGACACGGCGATTCTATAGGCGGGCATGAGTCCAGTCAATCGAGTTGTTGGAAATAGACCATCACCGTAGCCGGGAACTCAGCGAAACGAAATGAGGCCCCATGTCCGGGGCCGGAGGTATAGTCACATTGGACAAGGGCTGATAGAATGTGAGGGTAGCTGATCTGGAGGGACCCGGATGCCTATCTATGAGTTCGGATGTCGTAGCTGCGCCAGCGTAACCGAATACTACACTCGTAAATACGAGATCCCAGCCAGTGTGGATTGCAGTTCCTGCGGGAGCACCGAGACGGTAAAGCTGGTCTCGCTGACCAACTACCGGTTTCCGGTAAAGCATAAATACAGCGACGACTTCGTGGAGAAATCGCTGCCCTTCCTGAAGAGCCGGAAGGAGCTGAAGGGGATGTTCGAGACCGACACGAAGGAGTCCGACGAGTCTAAAGCCATGAAGGTCAGCGACCAGATAGGCCAGCAGATAGACCGGGTGATCCACAAACAGCTAAAAGACATGAACAGATGAATGCCATCGGACTACTGCGCTCAATTGTAGATTAGTACCCTCCCCCATGCCCATACATTCCTGTCTAAACGACTCCCTCTGCCTCTAATGCCTTGACGGTGTCCTCTGTGTATCCAAGGAGGTCTCCCAGCACCTGAATGGTGTGCTGTCCCAGAAGGGGAGCAGCGGTAACGGTGAGGGGGGAGTTGGACATCTGTATGGGGGAGCCGGGGAGGGTGAAATCGCCCAGGTGGGGGTGGTCTATCGTAACGATCATCCCCCGCTCCAGGAGATGAGGGTCGGAGTGGATGTCCCTGGCGTTGAGGCAGGCTCCCACCGTCACCCCCGCCTTTCCCAGAATGTCCATCACCTCGTATTTCGTGTACTTTTGGGTCCAATCCTCCACGAGCTGGTTTACCTCGTCCCTTCGGCCGCCACGGGCCTCCGATGTTGAGTACCGGTCGTCTCCGATAAGGTCCTCCCGGCCGATGGTCTTAAGAAGCTTGTCCCACATGTCGACGGGTTGCTCGCCGGCGTAGATGTAGGCGTAGTCGTCACGACCCCCGGGACTGCACTTGTAGACCCACGCCGGGGCGGTTGAGAAGTGGTATGAGCTACGAAGGTTGGTATCCGGGTCCTTGTAGTAATTCATCATCCCCACCCTGGCGAAGTTCACCATCGCGTCCTGCATCGCGACCTCGATCTCTTGCCCCTTGCCCGTGCGGTCCCGCTGGTACAGTGCGGCCGTTACGCCCAGGGCAGCGTGATAGCCTGTTCCGATGTCTCCAAATGAGACGCCGATGGGCAGCGGCGGCCCATCGGGATACCCATTGGTGCAGTAACAGCCCCCTGTGGCCTGGGCTATCTGGTCGAAGGCCTTGTACTGGCTGTAGGGCCCGTATGTTCCGAACCCCTTGATCCTGATCAGTATCACCCTGGGGTTAACCCCCGATAGCACATCGTATCCCAGCCCCAGCCGCTCCAAGGTGCCGGGGGCCATGTTCTCTGCTACAACATCGGCCTGCTTGAGGAGGTCGAAGAAGATCCGCTTGCCCCTGTCTGATTTGAGATTCAGAGTGATGCTTTTCTTATTGCAGTTCAGGATTATGAAGTAGTAGCTGTCCACGCCGGGCTTGCCGGGGGATGAATACCTACCCGGGTCACCTTTCCCGGGGGACTCCACCTTGATGACCTCGGCCCCGAGCCAGGCCAGGGCTTGTGTACAGGTGGTCCCGGCCTCGAACTGGGTCAAGTCCAGGATCCGCACTCCCTCTAACGCCTGTCCCATGTGCCCTCCTTCAGTTCGCTGTTTTCCCGCTGATGTTGGCGTGCTTCGATCCGGAGTCGTAACACGGATTAATGTTGGGGATACTTCGATCGGGAGCCGCAACAGGGGTTAATGTAATCGAACCGGGGGTGGTTCGGCAATAGCAGCCAGCCGGGAGATGTAATAGTATCTGTCCATGATGGAGGAGTTGGGCCTGCCCCGGTGGCCGTCCCGAGGGAACAGGCGGAAGCTGGACCTGCTCTGGCTCGAGAGGCTGGAGCGAGATGGTATTGAGCCCTTCGTGTCCGATTTTCCCGCCACGCCTCCCCCTGAGCTGGAGTACGCAGTGGCCCAGTTCAATCGAGGTCAGTTCTGGCAGTGCCACGAGACCCTGGAGGACCTGTGGCGTGCTACCCCTTATCCTCTGCGGCATTATTATCATGGCGTAATCAAGGTGGCTGTGGGACTATATCACGTCTCCAAGCACAACAGACGAGGGGCCGCGTCGAAGCTCTCCGAGGGACTGAGGCTTATAAAGGTCTTTGCTCCCAAATTCCTGGGCCTCGATGTCGAAGGCCTCTATATTGAGGCCTCCCGTTGGTTGGATAAGGTAGAGGAGGCGATACCCGTAAGGTGGCGGGAGCTGGACGGCCTGGAACGGCCGCGGATTCATTACTCTGATACCGACTCTCGGCATCGCATCGAGGACGGAGAGGGATAGGGCCGCAGTATCATGGCGAAGCCCCACGGGCATTGCCCGGGAATTGGACCACTGGATGTTGACTCTATCGATAAACAGAATTATCCTGTCGTAACTGTCGAGGCCAGGGTCTAGTTACTAACCAGTGGTTAGTCCGATAAATAACGTTTCTTTTTGTCACCCTGAGTCCTTCCCCGGAAGGGCGAAGGGTCTAGATTCTTCGCCCCGATACAATCGGGACTCAGAATGACATAATATTTTAGGGACTAAGCACTAGCTGGTTTCCTGCGAGGAGATCAAGGAAAGGGTATGTGATATGGCGAACCAGATGCACTACATCGATGTCGACGGGCACATCCTGGAGCCCCCGAACATGTGGAAGGAATACATCGAGCCCGAATACCGGGACAGGACCTTAAAGATAGACCTGGACGATCAGGGGCTCGAGTTTCTGAACGTAGATGGTAAGTCCTCCTTCTTCATGAGCGGCGGGACCCTGGGGGCCATCGCGGCCATTGGCCAGGATGTACACGAGCAGCTGACCCCCGGTGCAATGACCTATGAGGCTTCCATGCTCCTGGGCGGATATGACCCTCACGAGAGGATCAAAGTGATGGATGCCGAAGGGATAGACGTATCGATAATGTACCCCTCCCTCGGTCTTGGATGGGAGGACATCTGCTCTGACCCCAAACTGGCGGCGGCTAACTGCCGGGCCTACAACAACTGGCTTCTCGATTTCTGTAAGCCTTACCCTAACCGCCTGATTGCCGCCGCCCACATTCCCACTTTGGATATAAACGAGGGTATAAAGGAGATGAAGAGGGTAGCGGCCCTCGGGGCGAAGGCCGCGATGTTGGCGTCGCTTCCCCCCAACGGGCTTCCTTACGGCAGCAGCTACTACGACCCCCTGTGGGCCGAGGCCCAGGACCTGGACTTTCCTATGACCATCCACCCGACGGGCGGCTACGAATCCATCATCAACAAGTTTTATCCTCGCGGCGAAGACGTATCGACCTGGTGGATATTCGTTACCTCTCCCGATGAAGTGAAGTTCCAGTTCACATCGCTCTTTAATGGTGGGACCTTCGAGAAATTCCCCGGCCTTAAGATTGTAGTGCTTGAGTCCGGCATCGGCTGGTTGGTCTATTGGATCGACCGGATGGACGATAAATACGAGGTCAACGGGTTCACCACGCCTATGAAGATGGAGCCCAGCAAGTACTTCCAGCGCCAGGGATGGATCGCCATGGACCCTGACGAGAGGCTGGCCAAGTTTAGCATCGAGGTTTTAGGGCCGGAGAAGTTCCTGTGGGCCTACGACTATCCTCACTCCGACTCGATCACAGAACCCATCAGAAAGCTAAACGAGAATCTTGCCTCGTTACCCGAGGAGGCACAAAGAAAAGTCGCCGGGGGTAACGCCATCGACCTGTACCACCTGGCTGCCTAGGTGCACTTTCCCATTGTTAGCCAGACAACAATTGCACAGGAGTGAGAGTGTTTAATAACCCTTTCGACCATCCCCCTGTCCCCCTTCCTGGCCAGGAAGGGGGAATGAATTGGGTTTGGTCCCGACTCAGCGTCGGGACAAACCCCCGGTCCCGACTCGGCGTCGGGACAAACCCCCGGTCCCGACTCGGCGTCGGGACACTCCCCGTTTAAAGGTGCGGATTGCGCGGGACTGTACGGCCATCTGTGTGACTAAGCACTAGAGCACCTGCCAG
>JADFJI010000094.1 GCA_022566235.1 Chloroflexota bacterium | reverse complement strand
GCGGGTATAGGTGCGGTACTTGTCCCCCAGGTATGGGGCGACCATCGCAAAAGCCTGTTCGCGGGTTTCGGCGCAAAAAATTTCCTTGCGGCATGGCACCTCGGTGGGCAGGGGAAGTCCGGCGGCCCGGCGGGATTGTCTGGAACCGTTATGATGATCGCGTCGGGTGGCGGGCCCGAGGCGGGACTGGCGGTACCGGAGGAACAGGCCATGGCCAGGCCAGCCAGCGCCAGGCCTCCCACAAACAGGAGTATCGGCATGGAGCGTAGCCGGATCATGACAATAGCTTGGCGGGGGCCGGGCTGGTACCCGAGAGAGATCTTAACATCGTCCTGCTAATTAGGATAACAGGTAAAAGATCACTTGGTGATTATGGGGGGGGTGGGAGGGGGCTTCAGGACGGGGCGGTTCTCCCGGCCATCACCTCTGCTATGGTCATGCCGCCGTCTACAACAAGGCTGGACCCTGTTACGAACATAGACTCGTCTGAGGCGAGATACAGGACAGCATAGGCCACGTCCCTGGTATCGCCCATCTTGGGCAGGGGCTGATGTGCGGACCGCTCCTGAACGACCTCGGGCCTGGTCCAGTACTCCTTTGGCCGAGTGGCCCCTACGAAGGCGATGTCTCCTGGAAGAACGCAGTTAATCCTGATCTTGTAAGGAGCGTAGTCCAGTGCGGACTGCTTTGTCAGGCCTATGATGCCTGCTTTGGATGCGGCATATGAGCCCCCGCTTCGGTGGCTTGCCGCTATGCCCCACATGGAAGAGTTGCTGATTATGGAGCCTCCGCCGTTTCTAATCATCTCGGGGACGGCGTATTTGATACCCAGGTACACCCCCTTGAGGTTGACTGCAATGCCCAGGTCCCAGCTCTCCTCTGGTTCATCTGCGACCTTACCCTGATATGTGAGGAGACCAGCGTTGTTGAACAGCACATCCAGCTTGCCGTAGGTTTTCACTGTGGCCTCGATCAGGTCCCTCATGTCCCGGGCTACCGAAACGTCGGCCCTGAAAAAGATGGCCTGGCCGCCATCGGCCTGGATCTCTTTCACCACCTGCTCGCCGGCCTCCACCGTCCGGCCCGACACGACCACCTTTGCCCCCTCCTTGGCAAAGAGAAGGGCTGTTTCCCGGCCTATGCCAAATGTGGACCCGGTGACGACGGCCACTTTCCCCGATAGTCTCATGAAATACCCTCTTTCATGCCGGTATAGATGGCCGCGGCCGGTGTCTCACTGAACGTCTCTATACGCTGCACTCTGGCCGCCGTCGATCAAAAGGGTGGCCCCGGTGACAAAGGCCGACTCGTCCGAGGCGAAGTAGAGCGCGGCGTAGGCCACGTCCATGGGGTGGCCCATGCGGCGCAGGGGTTGTTTCGTTTTCCTCATTTCTATTATCTCCGGGTCGTTCAGCTGGTCCCAGGTGATGTCGACCAGCTCGGTGGCGATGGGCCCGGGATTTACCGCGTTGACTCGGATGTTGTCTACGGCGTAGACCACCGCAGCCTTCTTAGTCAGGGCCGTTACACCCCCTTTGGAGGCGTGATAGGAAGACATGGACACTTCATCGGCCTGGGTATCGTTTACCGAGGAGTTGTTTATTATGGACCCGCCCCCCACCTTGCGCATCTCGGGGACCGCGTATTTGATTCCCAGGAAGACCCCCTTCAGGTTGACGTCTATGATATTGTCCCAGACCTCCTCCGGCTCCTGATCGGGATCTCCTTTTTCATGATGATTGATGCCGGCATTGTTAAAGAGAACGTCCAGCTTACCGTAGGTGTCCACGGCGGCCTTTATCACCCTTTTCACGTCCTCTGATTTTGATACGTCGGCCTGGACGAAAATCACCTCTCCCCCCTCCTCCCTGATGCCCTTGGCTATCTCTTCGCCAAGCTCCTTCCTGCGACCGCACATGACAACCTTGGCCCCCTCCCGGGCGAAGAGTACGGCCGAGGCCCGCCCCATCCCCGCCGTGGCCCCGGTAATGACCGCGACTTTGCCTTTTAACCTCACGGAGACCTCCATACGTGAAATTAGGCGCCCTCTGTTTGAGAACGCCCTCCCGTCATGACGGGGCCATTATATAGCATGTGCCCCTCAGGCCACAGGCCGGTACAGGTAGAACAAGAGGCGGTATCGCTCTTTGGCCTCGTTCAGAGATGGTAAGATGGCTGGACGACGTAAGAACGGGTGAGCCGGATGTCTGCACATGCATCTATGTTCAAGAGACGGGCCTTCCATTGCGAAATCTAAGGAGTGAGAGAAATGACTGCATCACTCAGCCCCAGCGCGCAAAAGGTAAAGGATGCCCTCGAGGCCCGAGGCTTTCCCCACCGGATAATC
Organism: Chloroflexota bacterium; assembly: GCA_022566235.1. Classification (GTDB taxonomy): domain Bacteria; phylum Chloroflexota; class Dehalococcoidia; order Plut-88900; family Plut-88900; genus JACZVB01. Next base: position 5,270 of record JADFJI010000094.1, on the reverse strand, counting down.
GAGCTGCCTGAGAGCGCCCGGACCTCTGTAGAAGCGGCTCGGGCCATTGGGTGCCAGGTGGGACAGATCGTCAAATCCCTGATCTTCAGAGGGGGAGGCACTCAGCGGGCTATCCTGGTTGTTGCCAGCGGCTCCAACCGGGTGAACGAAAAAGGGCTCTCTGAGCTGGTGTCGGAACCGGTGGAAAGGCCGGATGCCGATTACGTCCGTCTACACACGGGGTTTTCCATCGGGGGCGTTCCACCCATAGGACACCCCGAGCCGATAGAGACCTTCATAGATGAGGACCTGCTCACGTATGAGGAGATATGGGCCGCAGCAGGCACTCCCAGAGCAGTCTTCTCCCTCACCCCGGGGGACCTGATAAAGATGACCGGCGGCCGCGTGGTCTCGATTAAGTAGAAGGCTGACCTTACGCCTCGGTCTGTTGGGCTGGGGCTAAGGATGCTCTGCGCCTCTCGGCCATCTCCCGTCCCTGGAGCAGGGCCGCTGAGACCAGGAGGATCAGGGGTGAGAAGGCGCAAACCAGTAATGCGAACTGTAGGTCTCCCGTCGCTTCCTGAAGAAAGCCCACCAGCAGCGGCCCTATCCCCGCGCCTATCCAGATGGAGGTCTCCATGAAGGCCAACCCCATACCCACCTCCCGGGGCTTTATGCCCGGAAGCATAAATACCATGATCATCAGCACCGGGAAGTAGGCAAAGGAAAATCCCCTCAGCACCCCAAACGCCATGACCAGGGCCGTAGAATCGGCATAGGTCAGGCCCAGGTAGGCCAGGGTGGAAAACAGGCCCCCGACGGCCAGGACCAGAGGCCGTCTTTTTACCAGGGTGGGCACGGCGTTGACCAGGAAATCGGTGGGGGCGGCCACGAAGGTCATAACCCCCAGGGCCGCACCAACGATCGAGGCCGATATGCCCAGCTCATCCTGGGCCAGGGTGGGCCAGAAGGTGGAGAAGCCGGCCTGCGCCACCATCGAGCCGCCTATGCCCAGCCCCATGATCCAGAGCTGGGGGTACTTCAGGATCGAGGCCAGAGGTGTACGCTCCTGAGAACCCATCCTCTCTTGAAACTCTTCTGTGACCCGGTCCCTTACGACAATTATCAGCATGGCGGTCAAAGCCAAAGAGACGCCGGCCCAAACGTAGAAGGTGTTACGCCAGCCGTTCACCAGGTTCTGGATGTGTGGGGTCGTCAGGAAGATGAGTCCCATTATCAGATCTATGCCGGCGAAGATAACTCCGTTGACAAATGCTAACCGGTGCTTGGGTACCCATTGCTGGAGGATCAGGGCCCGGGGAGACTGGGTGGCCGTAAAGAGAATGCCCAAGCCTACACGCCCGACTATCAGGACAGCCAGGATGGGGGACCAGGCCTGGAGCAGCGTAAACAGCCCTACGCCCAAAAACAGGAAGCTCAGAGTCCTCCAGGGCCTGGACATGGAGGTGAGAAGGTTGGCGGGGATGGCGAAGAACATGTTGGCCACCAGCACTGAAGACCCGAGCCACCCCTGCTCAGAAGGCGATAGGTCCAGATCGGCGGCTATTTCGGGAAGCAGCAACCCTATGACAAACAGTATGCCCAGGGAGGTGCCGACGGAGGAGGTGAGGGACACCACGATGGCCCAGCGGTGCAGGCGAGGGCTTTCGTCAGGCTGCTGCAATACGTCTCCGGTGCCGTAATATGGCTGAGATACGATGCTCCCGTATCAAGCTGGAGCACCGGCCCTTGGCCGTCGACAAGCTGGCTCATTATACATACACGGCGACGACCACTCCATCCTTGGGGTTGCTTGCATCGAAGAAGATAACGGCGCAACTCCTTCCGGTTATCATCTCGGCGGTGGGAATGTTGCGGGCCACGGGCACCCCCTGGAGCCACACTGATAGGCTCCCCGAAATTTGGACCGTGGCCAAATAGGCGCCCGCATCGAAGCCTTTCAGAACGGCTTTTCTCGTCTCCAAAACTCAATCCTTTCAAAATCCCTCTGAGTTGAAGCCGTGTTTATCGGCTATCTTCAAAGTGCCCATCTAGTAGAGGTTTTACAAATTTACGGATTTCCGCTCCTACTTCGAAAGCCTCAGCACGAACGGAAATCTATCAGGAGTGCTCTAGTCCGGAACATCTCACACCCCGCCCAGGTAGAGGGTCTGTAGGTACCGGGGCCTCTGACCCGTCACGCTGTACTCGGTCCTGATGGCCATGACCCGTCGCACTGCTCCGCTGAGCCCTGCAGCGGCATCCGTGATATCTATGACGTCATACAGCTCCTGGCCCGCGTTCACCGGCACCACAATGCTTCCCTTTCGGTGGTCCATGGCCTGATGCCTTAGCTCCTTGGATGCCCGGTCGCTGGCTTTCTGGGGGGTGTCTAGATTGGCGTCGTGGACCTGTCTCAATCGATCGTAAACATTGGGTATCTCGGTCCAGTCATAGCTCTCGCTGAAAGTGCCGGCCCCAAAGACCTGGACCCGGTTGAAATCGGGAGCGGGATCATGGTAGCGGCCTTCCATGATAGTGTGGTCTGTCCCGTAGCTGTAGGTGCTGGGGTCGGTGGCCAGGGGATTGGTAGAGCTGCACACGCCCAGGGAGAAGGTAAGCACGTCCTGGACCGTTTGAAGCAGGCGCTTCAGTGCGATTTCGTCTGTCTCGCCGGGGTGGATTGTGAAGGCCGGGTAGTGAGTGGTCATGGTGGGGCTGGCGGCCCCGGGCTGGAAGTCGACGCCCGCCCTGGCCAGCACGAAGGCGATGAGATCTGACACATTCTTATCACCGGCGTCCCAGGCGAACTGCCGGCGGGCCCTCCACTGCCTAAAGAGGCCCCAGGCGTCTATTACGTGGATCAGAAGGGTGGACACGCCGTTGCCCCGTCGATGCTCGAACCCCTGTATCCAGTAAGTGGGCCCCGAGGATGCTTCCTGGCCCGAGCTTGTGACGTACCCGGGGCTGACCCTGACCTCCGATCCCTTCTGCAGCAGGTCCAGGTTCCCAGACCCGAGGCCCAGATATCTACCGTCGTCGTTGCGCAGCTCTATCTCGCACTCTCCCCCGGTGGGTGAAACCGAGGCCGTGACCCGCAGCACGTCTCCGCTCAGGTCTAGGGGCTCGGGGTCCAGCGAGGCAGACCACACGCCGTAAGGGGTGGAGAGCCAGACCTGGGAAGTCTTGTATGCCAGGGCGACTCCGTAGATACACGTGAGCTCGAAGGGCGCAGGCTCCCGCCACAGGTTATCGGCGTAGGAGGCCGATGGCGTTGTGTACGTGAAGAAAGGCGTCTTGTAAGAAGGCGTCCCGGTGTACTGCTCGATGAACATGGCCCTGAAAGTGCCGGGCTTCTCCATGAAGGGGGCGAGGAAGGTTATCCCCGAGCCCTCTTCGGCGATGGTCAGGTTCCTCAGGGCAGACCAGGTGTCGGTAGCTTGAGCGTTGCCATCTCCGTAGATAGCCGTCCAGACCCCGGGCTTATTGTCGGGGGTGTCCTCGCCGGCGACCAGCACATTCCAATCCAGGTCATAGGTCACCGCCATGCCGTTTATGCTGGACAGGCTGTTGCTCCAGAGCACGGGAGAGCCCCATGACCCTCCGGACCGCTTGACCGAATACAAGCTGGCTGCGCCTATCAGATACAGCAGGAGGGCGGTCCCGTCGGCCTTGACGTCGGCGGCCACCCAGGTCACAGGGCTAGGGGCTGTGGTAATGGTGACCGGCGTGCCAAAGGCCTGTCCGCTGTTGTTGCTTTGCTTGACGTATAGCGTCTGCTGATTGGTACTCACGTAGAAGAGGAGGACCATCGTGCCCTCGCTGCAGATGGCTATATCGCCGCTGTTTGAGACGGAGGTAACCAGGTCCCAGGTCCCGAAGTCGCTGGTAGGGGATGGACTGGCTACCCTCTGGACGTAGAGTTTGTATCCAGCGGTCGAGTCGACCCTGGCCCTGATCAGGGAGCCGTCCGATGGCATGGTCGCGCCGTGAAAGAAATCGACCTCGGTGCCCGTATAGTGACGCTGGAACCTGAGGCGGGCGATCCCCCCAATCCTGTCCAGCACTTCCACCTTGACATAGGGCACGGTTGAGGGGTCCTTCTGGGCCTGTAGAAGGGTGGAGGACAGGGACCTCATCCTAAGGCCCCGTTACCGTGGTGCGATTCTCAGGCATGCCCAGAGGAGGATACAATCGTCTCGTCCTGACGGTGTTTTTACGGCTGTGCCTGGCCAGGCCCCGGAGGAAACTCCCAAGCCTGTCCTGTCCCCAGGTGAGATAGTCCCGCCAGACCGCCACCCCGCCTACGTTTACCCGGTTGATGGCGAAGCTTGCCCACTCCAGGGCCGCGTATCCGGCGGACCCTACTACCAGAAGGTCCTCCATGGCCGAGGGGAGGGTCGAGCCTGTGGCGTCCAGGGTGTGGAGCTTGGTGTAGTAGACATTAACGTTTTCACCGCCCCCGGGCGACTGATCGACCAGCATGGTCAAGGTGTCCTGCCACAGGCTAAACCGCAGGTATACGGGCGGGTACTTGTCCACTGGGAATTCAACCGCCTCGATGGAGACACGGTCGGTAAGGCTGGAAACGGAGATGTCCCGTGACCCGGCGGTGGTGGCCAGCGTGGACTTGGCCTCCAGGGGCGCAGCAAGGCTGAGCTCCCTGAGGGCGTGGGCTGCGTGCCGGTCCAGCTCGGCGTCTGTCCAGCGATAGTTCTGGGAGTCCTCGTCGTGGAGGTCGGTACGTATCCGGCCTCTGATGTTTGTGAGAGTAGTCATCGCTCACCTTCGGTGTCGGGGTATTCCGTCCCCGGGGAGATAAGGCCCGTGTTCATATCCAGCCGGCCGTCCTTTCCCAGAAGGCGGTATTTGCGTTCTATCTCCAGGCTGAGGCGCTTGAGAGAGTGCTGGGCCAGTTGGGCCACCAGGACCTTTCTTTCGGCCAGGAGGTGGGCCTTTCTGAGGGAGTAAAGGTCATAAGGAGAGACTCTCATGTCAGGTCTTCCCGTCGATGTTTGAAAAGCTGAAGAGGGAACACACTCAGTCCAGATCTGGAATGAGGATAGCGGACTCGGCCTGGGCCATTTCGTAGTCCTTGACCAGCTGTTGAATGTGCTGCCTCAGGGCCCGGACGGCGAGCTGATTACCGGAGAGCTGGGACTCGGGGTCGATTGCAGCACCGTAGGCGCTCCGAAGTGCCGGTTGGATACGGGTCCAGTCTTTGGTCGTAACCGTTATCGTTATGTTTGGCATGTTCTCCTCCCTTAAACCGCTGAGGCTATCCCTATTCC
>JADFJI010000093.1 GCA_022566235.1 Chloroflexota bacterium | reverse complement strand
GAGCAAGGTGTAAGGAGCGCCTTCATTGGAAAGTGCTGCCAGCACGATGCCCGACCGAATCCACCGGAATGTCTACTCCTCAGATATGGTTGATGGGACTTTCCCCTTTGTTCTTCCCGAAAGAACCATAACAGCACCAATCACCAGTGGCACGACACAACATACAGCTAAGGCCAGAATTACAGGCATTGCCTTCCACTCTCTAGTTTTGATTATCTTTGGTTATTCCAGGTTGAGTAAAGGGGTTACTCGGCAGGGCTCACTCCTCAGCCCAGCCCCTTAACCCGAGATGTCGCCTATGTTATATACGCGCGCGCACACGTTATATAAATAAGCATATTACTCACGAACGTGCGCGCGCGCGTATATAACATATAAGTACATAGTATCGAATATATTATTTATTACTTATATAGTCCTAATTAATATTATATAGAGCACGTGCGTGAGAGTACGTGCACGTCCGAGAAGTTATAATAAGCTCAAAGGATGTGAGAACCTATGGCGAACTTGCCCTGCCCCCGATGCGATAAGCCGCTGCGAACCCAGTCTGGACTCGATTGGCACCTAGATCAATCCCATGGGGTGAACGGTGTAGCTGGGGGCCAGGGCTCCCAACCATTGGAAGCAGATGCGAGCCAGCGGGAGACTCTGGTCCAGAACACGCCTTCAGAGTTCGTTGACCAAAGCCAATGGGCTGAGAACATCGAGTCCACCCTGGAGGAGAAACAGAAGGCCGCCGTATAGCTGGCTCACCAGACTAGATGCGGCTGGAAAGGGCACACACCTCAGTCATTCGGCTCTCTCAATCGGCTGATCATTAGGGCGCCGACGGCATGGAACAAAACCGGCAACCGTTACGTCTAGACAAGTAACAGGCATGATCCGAAGCCGTATGAATCAACCCGAGGTGAGAATGATGAGAAAGCCTAGAAAAGTCTTAGTGATTCTCCTAATATTGGCGCTGCTCGTGATAGGAGCGGCCTGTGGTGAGGATGCCACGCCGGCCCCGACTGCCAGCGATTCGCCGATCGAGTTCGTCATGGAGGATAACTACGCTCTGGGACAGGATATTGAGATCAAAATCAGGAACAACGGAACCGAGAGCTACGTATACAGCGAATATTACCCGGCATGCAACAACCTGAATTTTTATGATGAATCAGAAGAGGCCCGGCAGTTAGAAACGTTATCGGAGATTGTCGAACTACCCCCAGGGTTATTTATTATCCCCGAAGGAACACACTGTGACATAGCCAATGAATCTCAGATAAAGCCCGGCGAGGAAGTGGTACTCTTGACCTGGAGCCAGCAAGAGTGTGTTAAGGACACCTGGGGGTGCGCTGAAAGTGTACCGGTGAAGGCGGGCAAGTACACCATCGTTGGGAAGTTTCCCGAGTCAATGGGCTCGAGTGATCCCAATGCGCTCTCGTACGAAAAAGGAGACGAGACCGTCGCTGAATGGAGCTTCATCATAGAACCGTAGGAGCTAAGCTAGCTCCGGCAGGGGCCGATTCGCCCTAGGCAGGCTCATAGCCTGTTTGGGATATTTTGGGTTGATTCGCCTGCACTTGCAGAAAGGCCAGAAGTGGAAATTCGTATGTATCTGGCACCCCCCATCTTTGGAAATGCCGGCGCATCTGGCGGCCAGGAGATAGCGGCCATCGGCTCGGTTTCGGGACCTCTCTCTACCATCTGACAAGCTGATGAAATATGGGGTGTGTCCCGACTCGGCGTCGGGACCGGGAGTTTGATCCCGACATGTCGGGACTCAAATGTAATTTCTTCCCCCTTCCAGAAAAGGAAGGGGGAAACAGGGGGATGGTTCACCGGGTGGCAGATAGCGAGTGCGCCCCCATCCCGACTTGTCCCGATACTCGGGACTTGTCGGGATATGACGCTGTTTTCCGCAATCAAGCACGGGACCTCTGAACGGGGGCCTGAGTGGTAAAATTGCGTAACCCTTTTCAGTGTGAGCGGGTGTCAGTTAATGGGAGGAGCCATGAGTAAAATAGTGAGAGCAGGGCTCATCCAGGCGTCGGTCGGGAGCGACCTGCCGTCGGACCACCAAAAAATCAAGGAGAGGATGATCGACAAGCATATGGCCCTCATAGACGAGGCCGCCGGCATGGGGGCCCAGGTCCTCTGCCTCCAGGAGCTTTTCTACGGGCCTTACTTCCCGGCTGAGCAGGACAGCAGCTGGTACGATCTGGTGGAGCACATCCCCGAGGGGCCGACGGTCCGGTTGATGCAGGAGGTAGCCAGGAAGCACCAGATGGTCATGATAGTGCCCATCTATGAGGAAGAGATAACCGGCCTCTACTACAACACCGCCGCCGTCATCGATGCCGACGGCACCTACCTGGGGAAGTACCGGAAGACCCACCTGCCCCACGTACACCCGGGGTTCTGGGAGAAGTTCTACTTCAGGCCCGGCAACAGCGGCTACCCCGTCTTCGACACCAGGGTCGGCAAGATCGGGGTCTACATCTGCTACGACCGCCACTTCCCCGAGGGGGCCCGGGCCCTGGGCCTGAACGGGGCCGAGATCGTCTTCAATCCCTCGGCCACGGTGGCCGGCCTATCGGAATACCTGTGGCATCTGGAGCAGCCGGCCCACGCGGTGGCCAACGGCTACTTCATCGGGGCCATCAACCGGGTAGGCCACGAGCAGCCCTGGGACATCGGCGAGTTCTTCGGCATGAGCTATTTCTGCGACCCCAGAGGACAGATCATAGCCCAGGCGTCCCGGGACAGGGACGAGGTGGTGGTAGCCGATCTGGACCTGGAGATGATCCGAGAAGTGAGAAACACCTGGCAGTTCTTCCGGGACCGCAGGCCCGACACCTACCAGGACCTGGCGAGCCCTTAGGAGCAACGTCATGCAGTTCGACAAGGTAATCAAAGGCGGCGCCATAGTGACCGCCTCCGACACGACCGTTGCCGACATAGGCATTATCGGGGAGGTGATCTCCACCATAGGCCTCGACCTGCCCGATGAGGGGGCCCAGGTCATCGAGGCCAAGGGCAGGTACGTCTTTCCCGGCTGCGTCGATGTCCACACCCACCTGGACATGCCTTTCGGCGGCACCTTCAGCTCCGACAACTACGAGACGGGGACCGCCGCCGCCGCCTGGGGCGGGACAACCACCCTCATCGATTTCGCCATCCAGTCACGAGGCAAGCACCTTCAGGAGGGCCTGGACGCCTGGCACCAGAAGTCCCAGGGCAACGCATTCATCGATTACTCCTTTCACATGATTATCAGCGATCTTCCCGAGTCCCGGGTCGAGGAGATGGACCGGCTGGTGGACCAGGGGGTGGCCAGCTTCAAGCTCTTCATGGCATATCCCGGTGTCTTCATGGTCGACGACGCCACTATGTTCCGGGCCCTGCTCCGCACCAGGGAAAACGGCGGCTTGATCTGCGTCCACGCCGAGAACGGGGGCGTCATCGACGTGCTGGTGAAACAGGCCCTGGCCCAGGGACATACCGCGCCCAAATACCACGCCCTCACCAGGCCCATGAGCGCTGAGGCCGAGGCCACCCGCCGGGCCATCTTCCTGGCCGAGCTGGCCGGCGTCCCCATATACATCGTCCACCTGTCCGCGGGCGATGCCCTGGACGCGGTGGCCCAGGCCCGGGAAAGGGGCATCCCCGTCTTCGCCGAGACCTGCCCCCAGTACCTCTTTCTTTCCTATGACGACTACGAGAGGCCCGGCTTCGAGGGAGCCAAGTTCGTCATGTCTCCTCCCCTGCGGCCAAAGGGCAACGAGGAGCGGCTCTGGAGGGGATTGAACTCCAACAATCTCCAGGTGGTATCCACCGACCACTGTCCCTTCTGCTTCGACAAACCCCAGGGCAAGAGGCTGGGCGAAGGCGACTTTTCCCAGATTCCCAATGGCGCCCCGGGGGTCGAGACCCGCCTGCATCTCCTCTACGACGGAGGGGTGAACCAGGGACGCTTCAGCGTCAACCGCATGGTCGATCTCCTGGCTACCACACCGGCAAGGCTCTTCGGCCTCTATCCCCAGAAGGGGACCATCGCCCCCGGCAGCGACGCCGACCTGGTCATCTTCGACCCTGAGAAGAAGCACCGTATCAGCCACAAGACCACCCACATGAACGTGGACTACTCACCCTACGAGGGCCGGGAGGTCACCGGGGCCGTGGAATCGGTGCTCCTGAGGGGAAGGGTTATACTTGAGAAGGGGACCTTTGCAGGCAGGGCGGGGGACGGCAAGTTCATCAAGCGGTCAACATCCGAACCATCAAGTTTGTTGTGATAAGGAGGTCAAGTTTTGTCAGTTAAGATACCCGAAGGCGTTAAAAAGCTATTTCGCGGGAAAAACTTCGGCCATGTAGCCACGCTGCTGCCCGACGGTTCTCCCCACTCCACCGCTATTTGGGTGGACGTGGAGGGCGAACGCATCGTTTTCAACTCCGATGAGTCCTACGTGAAGGTAAAGAACCTGCGCCGTGACCCGAGGGTGACCATCTCCATCATCGATATGGAGAGCCCCTACACCAGGGCCATGGTCCGGGGCAAGGTGGTGGCAATCCGCAACCAGGGGGCCGGGGACCACATCGAACGTTTGGCCAGCAAGTACCTGGGAGACGAGAAGTTCACCCACCTGCCCAACGAGCGAAGGGTAATCGTGGAGATAGAGCCCGAAGAGATCTACTCGTCGGGCATGTGATCTGATCGCCGTTTTTCAGACAGAAGTGTTGTCGTTGCTACGAGAATAGCCCGCTAAAGCGGAACGTGCAGAGGGGCGGAGCCCCCGTTCGTGGTGAGCTTGTCGAACCATGTCGGAGGTTTGGGGGCCTGTCCTGAGTCCCATCGAGGGGGATGGTCGAAACTGTTATTAAGCACTCCCATACACAGCCAATTGCCATCCCTCCGAACCCTCATGTACTATGTTCTGAACAGCAGCCATATGGATAAGAGGCCCCAGACCAATGGCTTATATGGAGGCGACGCAACATGGAACAGAAGGTGATCTCTGCCGATTGTCACATAGACATCTCGTGGCTTCCCGAAGACCTGTTCGTGTCCCGGGCTCCGGAGAGGCTCAAGGACCGGATGCCGAGGGTGACGGAGACGGAGCGAGGCCGCTGGTGGCGGGTAGATGGGGCCGAGCTTATGAGGGTTGCCGGCTCGGGTTTCAGCGGCACCGATGAGAGATACGTGCCCGGCGCCTCTCACCGCCTGGACAAAATGGAGGAGCAGGGCTTCTTCTCAGATGCCGCAAAAGGCCTCTTTCACCCCACGGATCCCGCACAGAGGTTAAAGGACCAGGACATAGATGGCATCAGCGGAGAGGTTATCTACGGCATCCTGGCAGTGGCCAGCGGATTTGCCGCAGGGGGCAGCAGCATCAAAGATTCTGAGGCCCTTGCCACGGTCTATGGCATCTACAACCAGTGGGCAGCCGATTTTTGTAAGCTCCACCCCGACCGGTTCGTGGGTTTGGCCTGCCTCACCAGCCACGACCCTCAGATGGCGGCCAGCCAGCTCCGTCAGGCCGCCGGGGCCGGGCTACGAGGGGCAGAGCTCAACGTCTCCAGTGCGGTAAAGCCGATCTATCAGAAGGAGTGGGACATCTTGTGGGCCACCGCCGGAGAGTGCGATATGCCCATATCGTTCCATACCGTCGGGCTGCCTTACCGCAAACCCGATCCCGAGGCCGCGGAGGAGTGCCACTACATAAACATGGGGATCAACTTCACCCTCTTTCAGCTCTCGGGGGCCGAGTACATGACCAGCATCCTCCTCTCAGGGGCCTGCGATCACCATCCCGACTTCAAGTTCGTCCTGGGAGAGTGCGGCATAGGGTGGCTCCCATATGTGCTATACCGCATGGACCAGGAGTACGAGGACCGGCTGTTCCCCCTGAATCTGAGCATGAAGCCCAGCGATTTCTGGCACAGGCAGGGCTATTCCACATTTCAGGACGAGCCCGTCACCCCAGAACTGGTCGGTGCAATAGGAGATGACAACATCCTGTGGGGCTCCGACTATCCTCACCCCGACGGCATCTGGCCCGAGTCCCGGAGCTTCCTGGAGCGTAATTTAGCCAGCTTAGACCAGGAGACCAGGGCGAAGATCATCCATCACAACGCCGCCAAGCTGTACAAGTTCAACTAGATGCTATCAGTTCCCATCCCTTCGGTCCGTGTCCTCTCCGCCTAGATGGCTTTGACACGTCAGGTTTACTTGGACGCCATCCCCGTTCGATCCCGCCAAATGGGAGGGATGCAGTTGCCTGGTACTCTCAATGATAAAGATGTGCATCCGGAGCGGCGGCGGCATGGTCTCATGGCGTCGCTCAGTGTCGATGTAGTATCATCCCTGCCACTATGAGCGTAGTCGCCGAAGAAAAGCGCGCGGAAACCCGGTCGTCCAGCTATCGCTGGGTAATCATCTCCGTATGGATGACCGGTCACGTATTTGGCTTCATCGTCCTGGAGAGTCTGGGACTGCTCCTTCCCAGCATCAATAAGGAGTTTCACCTGAGCCCCATCGAGGTGGGGTTGCTGGGATCGGCCCCGAGGATCGGTACCATGGTCCTGGCCATTCCAGCCGGGTGGCTGCTATCCCGCTACAGCCCCAAGAAACTGACCTCTGTGACCTTCGCAATCGGCACCTTGCTGATCGTGTTCCAGGGCTGGTCTCCCTTTTTCCTGCTGCTCCTCCTAAGCCGGTTTCTATTCGGGATAACCCTGGTGGCCCGGGAGCCGGCCCGGGCCCTGTTGATGAGGCAGTGGGTCCGTCCCAGAGAGATCGTAATAGTCAATTCCTTTGCCAACCTGCTCTGGGGCGTTAGCGCCATAGGGTTCATCCTAACGCCCGTAATTCTGAATCTGCTGGACGACAACTGGAGACATACCCTTTACGTCTTCGCCGTGATCTCCCTCGGTCTCGCACTGTTGTGGCAGGTACTGGGTAAAGAGCGCACCACTCCCGAATATCTGGCGGAGATGCGCTCCCAGGAGGTAAGCCCCATTACCAGCATACTGCGTTACCGGGAGCTATGGGTCATGGGAATGGGGTTGATGGGAATAGGCATTACCTGGGCCTCCTTCGCCACCTTCTGGCCCACCTACATGCTGGAAAACTTCGACGTATCGATCAGCACCTCCGCGAGCCTTATGGCGATCAGCGGGGGCGTCTCCGCTGTTGCGGGGGTAGGGGTGGGTATTCTGGTGAGCCGGGTGGGGAAAAAGCGATTGGTCCTGTGGCTGACAGGTATTCTCCTGGCCGGCACCCAGATGGGGATGCTCTGGACAGGTTCCTATACCGCCCTGGTATTGATATTTCTGGCCAACGGCCTGGCCTGGACCTTCTTTCCCATTACTATGAGCATCCCTTTCGAGCTTCCGAGGATCAAGCCCCGAGAGCTGGCGGTTGCCGTCACTTTCATGGAGACGGCCATCTGGGTAGGGTCCTTCATAGGCCCTCTGCTGACGGGAGCCATACAGCAGGTCACAGGAGACCTTAGGACAGCGCTGATGGTGGCCTTTACTTCGGCCCTGACCATGAGCCTGGCGGCAATGATGCTTCCCCGGAAGTGGGACCAGGTTACCCAGGAGGCCCAACCCCAGGGCGCCTAGCCTGGCAGGGTGCTGAATCCCGACAAGTCCCGAGTATCGGGACAAGTCGGGACGACCATCCCCCT
>JADFJI010000092.1:4373-7737 GCA_022566235.1 Chloroflexota bacterium | reverse complement strand
ACGCTTAATCGCTCAGGGGGAAAAAGTCAGAGCCAGCCACAAGAACCCTCGGCCCTTCTTATGGTCAGGCAGGAGAAGATAGCTCTTCGGAGGTGTACCAAAGTGGGAAAATTGATCGGCCGGCTGCTCACCCTGATAGGCTTTCTAACAGTAGTGGGCATGGCCGGAGTAGCGCTGGCGGTGGGATTACTCTGGTGGCAGGACAGGCAGTGGCAGGCCAGTTCGGCTCGGGAAAACAGCGAAGACTCAACCGATGACACAGACCCCTCAGGGGAGTGAATCTCGGGGAGCAGGGCGGTATATGACAGCAAAGTCCCCGTGGAGGAATCGGTGACGGGGCCTGTGGACGGGCCGGTCAAAATCATCAAGGCCGACAGGGTTATCGATGGCCTGGGTGGGCCGGCCAGGGAGGGAGTGGCCCTTGTCCTGGAAGGGAGCCGTATCCGGGGCGTAATCCCTAACAGCCAGATTCCTGATGATGGCGAGCAGGTAGAGACCTACGAGTTTCCCGGTGGGACGGTCCTCCCCGGCCTAATCGATTGCCACACCCACACCAACATGCCCGGCGACGGCCGCAAGGGCGAGGAGGTGGACGCCGAGGACGAAGATGACACCCGGCTGGCCAGGTCCCTGCGCAACGTACGGCTTGCCCTCGAGACGGGGGTGACGACCCTCTGCGACAACGGGGCCTGGAACTCCCTGGGCTTCACCCTGAAGGAGAAGCTACGTAGGGGCGAGGTGACGGGCCCCGGGGTCCTGGTCTGCGGCAACCCTATCACCAGAATGAGGGGCCACTGCTGGTTCATGGGCTCCGAGGCCGAGGGAGTGGACGGGGTCAGGGCAGCCGCTCGAAACCTGCTGGATTTGGGGGCCGACTTTCTCAAGATGATGACCACTGGAGGCAGCACCCTGGGCACGTATCCCTACTCCCCAGCCTTCTCAATGGAGGAGCTGGGGGCTGTCGTCGGGGAGGCGAGGTCGAGAGGGGTATTCACGGTGGCCCATGCTCGGTGCACAGCGGGAATATCCATGGCTGTGGAAGCCGGGTTCGATATGATAGCCCATTGCGTATTCGCCCGGCCCGATGAGGCTTACGAATTCGATCCACGGGTTGCGGAGCGCCTGATTGAAAAACGGGTCTGGGTGAACCCGACCCTCGCCATATGGCAGTCAAAGGTGCGCCTCCTCAGGGCAAAGGCCCAGCAGGAGAAGCTGACGCCAGGTGAGGAGATGGAGCTGGCCAAAGGGGAGAAGGGCACCCTGGAGCGAAGGGATGAATGTCGACGGCTAAGACAGATGGGCGCCAGGTTCGTGGCCGGCTCAGACTGCGGGTGGGGGGTCTATCCCTTCGGGTATTTTGCACGTGAGGTCCAGGCCCTTGGTGAGGTGGGACTCTCCTCCCTCGAAGCCATCGCCGCGGGAACCAGCGACGCGGCCCGGGCCCTGAACATTTTCGATAAGGTCGGCAGCCTGGAGGCGGGTAAAGAGGCCGATGTCCTGGTGGTGAGGGGCGACCCGGCTAGAGACCTCAGTGCCCTGGCCGATATCCTGGCGGTATTCAAGGCGGGCCAGAAGATAGAAACCGGCTAGGGCGGCTAGCCCCTGATCCGCTGAAGAGCCACGACCAGCTTCTCCAGCTCTTCCTCGGTATTAAAGAAGTCCGAGGAGATGCGAATGCTCTCGGGGTGAGCAACGGGTCGGGCCACTATCTGCTCCTCTTCCCACAGGCGCTGAACCATCTTCTTTGGGTCGGTGCCATCAATTGTGAATGAGGTCAGGCCGCAGACCCCGGGCCCCTCCAGGGGCGAGAGGACCCGAAACCCAGGGATGTTCAGGAGTTTCGCCTTTAGGGCTGCTGAAAGCTCTGTGTTTCGGGCCTCGATCTCATCGATGCCGATCTCCCGAATAAACGTGATGGCTTCCAGGAGCCCAGCAGCGATGGGGCTGCTGGTGGTGCTCACCCGGAACTTGTCCATAGAGGAGAAGTCGAACTCCACGGGATTTTTGCTCGTGTCCACTGCACTGTGGCCGACGTAGGAGGGCTGGATCATCTCGATGAGCTCATCCCCGATATAGAGGGCCCCGGCCCCGTCGGGACCCAGGAGCCATTTCTGAGCGGGTATCGAGTAGAAGTCGACACCCGCGGCGGCCAGGTCCAGGGAGATGTGTCCCGCGGTCTGGGCCCCATCCACCAGCATGTAGATACCCCTGTCCTTTGTCAGCCGGCGTATATCGTCCAGGGGCATGCGAAGGCCGCAGGAGTACTGGATGTGGCTGAAGACCACCATGCGGGTCTGCGGGCTCAGGGCCTCCTCCACCTTGCTCACTATAGTGTCCCAGTCGTCGTTGGTGCCCAGGGGGAGGCTCCGGACCCGCGCCCCGTGACGGCGCTGAGCATAGAGGCAGGGGACCATTACCGAAAGGTGCTCGATGTCGAAGGTGATTATCTCATCGCCTTCGCGCCAAGGGAATCCACTCATGACTATGTTCATTCCTTCGGTGGTGTTCTGGGTCAGGGCCACCTCCGTTGGTGACACGTTGAGGAGCCGGGCCACGGCCTCCCTGGTCTCCAGGCGTAGCTTTTCGCCGCTTTCCAGAACCGGCTGAGAGGTGGGCCCTTCGTAGCTTTCGTACTCCAGCCTCTTAGTCATGGCGTCGACTACGCGCACGGGGGAGGGGCCCGACCATCCTGTGTTCAGGTACGACATACGCTGGCAGGTGGGTATCTGGCTTCTGATCTTGTCGATGTCCATGAGTTGTGCGGCCTCCGGATTTCTGGAGTGATTAGATGCTATTTGAAAACTCCTCACCCGCCTCCATCCTTCCCATGCGAGAAGGCTACAGACTGTATAGCCTGGCGCTGTTGTCCCACAGTATCTTCTTCCTGGAGGCCTCGGGGACTACATCCATCGACAGGAATATCTCCAGGGCGTGGGGATAGGCGGAGTCGTGGTGGGGGTAATCGGTGGATAGGACCAGGTTATCGTCGCCGACGCGCTGTAAAACGTAATCCACCATGAACTCATCGACATCCACGGAGACGTAGCAACGGCTCTTGAAATACTCCGACGGCAACGCCTTCAGCTTAGTCTGCTCCCAGGCGCCGAAGACCTCCCACTCTTCGTCCAACCTCCACAGCCACCAGGGAAGCCAGCTACAGTTACCTTCCAAGAACGCCACCTTGAGCCGAGGAAATCGCTCCAACACTCCGCCCAGGATCATGCTCCCCAGGGCCATCATCAGTTCCAGCGGGAAAACCGACGCGTGGGACAGGGTGCGATACCCGGGATGACCCACTAGCCTGGACCCCACATAGTCAATGGAGGCGGCACCCGAGGTTCCGTGGAAACAGGCGGGGACGTCG
>JADFJI010000092.1:0-4363 GCA_022566235.1 Chloroflexota bacterium | reverse complement strand
CTCCTCATCCAACCTCCACAGCCACCAGGGAAGCCAGCTGCAGTTGCCCTCCAGAAATCCTACCTGCAGGTCCGGGTAGCGCTCCAGTACCCCGCCGCCGATCATGGCTCCAACGTCCAGCATCAGCTCGATTGGGTGGGTGGCGGCATGGGCTATGACGAAGGAATCGAGGAACCGGGTCCCGATGTGCTGCTGATAGGCTCCCTGTATCCCGTGAAAACAGACCGGCACCCCCAGGCCCTGGGCCTCTTCCCAGAACGGATCGTAGTACGGGTCGTACCAGGGCCTTTCGTTAACCGGGTTCGACGGCAGGACCAGGGCCACCATCCCCAGCTCCTTCACCGCCCGTCGAGCTTCCTGGACGGCCCCTTCGACCTGATGCATCGGCATCTGGGCCGCACCTTTGAGCCGGGTCCGGTCGGCGGCGCAGAATTCGGCCAGCCAGTCGTTGAAGGCCCGACAGATGGCCGACACTAGAGCCGGGTCCATGCCGTCGAGGGCGATAACGTGGGCCCCGAAGGTGCGGAAGAGGACCGCCACGTCTATCCCCTCGATCTCCAGGGCCTCGAGTTGGGTGGTGGTGTCGAACAGCTGGGCCCTGGGCCTCTCGAACCGGTCGGAGATGGCCTCATGCCGGCCCTTCAGCACCTGGGCGCGAGGCTTTCTGTCGGAATATGCGGGGAACACCTTTCCTTCGACGAGCCACCTGTTGGTAAACCCGTGACTGGAAGCAGCCCCCTTGAAGACGGGGGCCCGGTCCCTGAATGCGGGGTCGATATATCTTTCCCACAGGTCTGGGGGCTCCATGACGTGCATGTCGCTGTCCAGGACCTTGAAACCGTTCCTCGCCATGAATCGTACCCCCTTCAGCATCGAAAAGACACGAGGGATATTGTAGGTACGGAGGGGCCTTTATTCAAGGGCCTGTATATCAGGCGTTCCGCTCCCAGTCCTCAAGCACGGCATGGGCCGCGTTGTGTCCCGGCGCCCCTGTCACTTCCCCTCCCGGATGGGTCCCGGCTCCACACAGGTACAGACCCTGGATGGGCGTCCTGTAGTCGGACCATCCCGGCAGGGGCCGTCGAGACAGCATCTGAGAAGGCACCAGGTCCAGGTGGT
Source organism: Chloroflexota bacterium (assembly GCA_022566235.1). Lineage (GTDB taxonomy): Bacteria > Chloroflexota > Dehalococcoidia > Plut-88900 > Plut-88900 > JACZVB01. The sequence goes on along the minus strand of JADFJI010000092.1, from coordinate 3,244 downwards.
GGATATTGCCGTTGGTAAACCCCATTCTCTGCTCCATGTCCTGGGGGGTGAACAGCCGCCAGTCGATGATCGAGTCCCTGAAGTTGGGGGCATATTCGGTTATCTTGTCGATCAGCTGATTGGCGATCTCCTCCCGGGCCTCCTCCCAGGACCTTCCGACCAGACATCGGGGCGCATGGAAGACGAAGGCCGACAGGACGTGATGGCCGTCCGGGGCCAGGGTGGGATCATAGGCCGAAGGCATCTGAATCTCGAACACGGGGCAGTCGGTGAAGGTCCCTTGCCTGGTGTCTTCGCAGCTCTTTTCGAAATACTCCACCGAGGGGCAGATCTTGATCAGCCCCAGATGGAGCGCGTCCTCCCCTGTGTCCAGAAAGCGTGAAAAATCGGGGGCCTCCCTCAGGGCACAGTGCAGCTTCAAATGCGCCATATCGGTCTTCAACCGCCCTAATTGCTCCACAAACCCCCTGTCTAGCTCCTCGGGCCCGACCAGGCGGAGGAATGTCTGAAGGGGGTCGGCGTTGGATACCACCAGGTTGCTCTCTATCTCTTCGCCGTCGGTCAGCACAACCCCGCGGGCTTTTCCTCCTCGGACCAGGATGCGCTTCACCGCCGCGCCGGTTCGGATTGTCACGCCGTGGGACCGGGCAGCCCGGGCCATGGCCTGGGTGAGCCCTCCCATGCCCCCTTTGGCGATCCCCTGGTCCTCGGGGTTGATGAAGATACTGCATGCGTAGTAGGCGGAAGATAGTGCGCTGCCCACCGCCCTCGGGCCCTGCAGGTCGGGGGCGCTGACGAAGCAGGCCTTCACCTGGTCTGATTCGAAGAAATCATCCAGCAGGTCCCGGAAGCTCACCGTCAGAAGGGTTTTGAACACATCCTGGTACGCCGTCCCCTGGAGACGGTCGCCTATCTCCTCCAGGGTGGGCGGCGAGGTCAAGAGGTAGGGTTGGAATATCTCTGCGGCCCGGCTCCAGAATTTCCACCAAGACCTGTAGGCTTCCACATCCCGTGGTGAGATCCGCGCAATCTCCTCCTCGGTCCTCCGGTCGTCCTGCCAGAAGAGGACCCGGTGCCCGTCGGGGAAGGGCTGGGTTAGATACGGGTCCTGGGAGTAGACATCGAAGCCATGCCTTCGCAGCTCCAGGTCAGCGACGACCTTCGGCTGGAGCATCCAGCTCACATAGGCACAGCTGGAAAATTTATATCCGGGGATAAGCTCCTCGGTAACACAGGCCCCACCCACCAGCCCTCGCCGCTCCAGGACCAGGGTATTAAGGCCGGCCATGGCCATGTAGGCCGCGGCAACCAGGCCGTTGTGGCCCCCGCCAACCACTATTACATCGTATCGATCAGCCATGATTAGAGGTCCATCGCGAATTAACTGGAACGCCCCTGCCGAGAATATCGCACTTACTTGGCGGACTAAGCACTAAAGCTTAGCAAACTAAGTATCGGTCAGCCTACGGGCCGTGACCCGGAAGTCGTCGGGGTTGGGCTCGTGGTCGATGACAACATCTACTACCGCAGGTTTCTTCGAGTCGATGGCCTCTCTCAGGGCATCGGGCAGGTCTCTGGAGTCCCGGACCTGGACCCCGTACCCACCCATGGCCCTGGCTATCTGTCCGTTGTCCGTTTCGATAAACTCAGAAGCAATCAACCTGCCGCCCTGGTGATGCCGCACCATCCCCAGGGCTGAGTCGTTCATCACAACGTACACCACGGGTAGATCGTATTGGAGGGCCGTATTGAGGGCGTGCACCGACATCATGAAGCCGCCGTCGCCGGTGACGCCCACCACGGGCCTATCGGGGTGGACCAGCTTGATGGCCAGGGCTGCGGGCAGGCTCCATCCCATTCCCGCCATTCCCCCGGGACAGAAGAAGGTCTTCTCTCTCTGGGACTGGTAGAAATGGCACATCCAGGCCCTGTTGTTGCCGGCGTCCAGGGTTATCAGGGTAGAAGGGTCAAGGGTCTCCTGGAGAATGCGGACCAGGCGCTGAGGAAGGGCGGGAGAGGAATCGGAGAAGAGCTCTGGGTCGTCGTAGTACTTCAAACGGTCCTTGGCCTCCTGGAGGGCCTGCTGCCGGGGGCCCGGGTCAAGGGGCTTCTCCCTCAAAAGCGCCTGGCAGGCCTCGATTATCTGGTCGAGAACCCCTGCGGCGTCTCCGATGAGTCCGATCTCAACGGGCAGGGTCCAGCCGGCGTTTCGCTGATCGATATCGATCTGGATCAGGGTCTGCTTCCGTGGATCGAATAGGGACGGGTTCTCCCCGACGGTTTCCTGTGGGGTGAGCTTGGCCCCAACTATCAGCACCAGATCGGCCTGGGAGACGGCGGTGTTGGCGGTCTGCAGCCCGTATTGCCCCACCATCCCGACGGCAAGGGGGTGGGTCTCGGCGATGGCGCTCTTCCCCTTGTATGAGGTCGCCACGGCCATCCCGAGTAGCTCCGCCAGTCTTTTCACCTGGGCGTGGGCGTCGGCCATGTGTACGCCGTTTCCGGCGACCATCACCGGCCTCCTGGCCTCGACAAGCAGCTGAGCCGCCCTGGCCACATCCTCGGGGCGGGCTACACCGGAGGCCGTGTTCAGGTACCCTTGGGTGGGGTGTATGAAGGGGGCTGACTCCACGTCCACCTCCCCGACGATAGAGGCGCTCCGCATGAGAACGGCCGCGGGCCCGGGTCTGCCGCTGGTTGCGTGTTTGAGGGCCAGTTGGAGGCCTACCACTGCCTCTTTGGGAGTGGTCGCCAGGGTGGTGTACTTAGTCATGGAGCGAAGGATGCTCAGAAGGTCTATGCTTCCGTACTCTCCCGACCCGGACTGGTTGGCCGGGTGCTGGGCCATATCGCCGTCAGAAGTATCGGTCAGAATCACCATGGGCGAGCTGCTGAGGTAGGCCTCCATTATGCCGAAGGAGGCGTTGGAGCCTATAAAAAGCCCCTGGCCCATGACCACTGCGGGGCGGCCTGTGGCCCTTCCGTAAGCATCGGCCATGATGGCGGCTGCCTGCTCGTGACGGGTCAGAATAGTCTTGATCCGGGGGGACTTATCGTACAGGCCATCGTATATCGCTCCTGTGCCGCCACCGGGAATACCGAAGACGTACTCGACACCCGCTTCTTCCAGTATGTCCGCCATCATCTTGCTAGCACTTGCCATGGGGTCCTCCAAATTAGTAATGGTGCCAGGATGGGCGCGTGGGTAATATAAATAGTTTGTCCAAACGAATCAACGTGCGCG
>JADFJI010000091.1 GCA_022566235.1 Chloroflexota bacterium | reverse complement strand
TCCCCGATTTCATCGGGGGACTCGGGGTGACAAATAGTCTTTATAGCAGCACCAGGTTACTCCGGTGCACCACCTCTTCCCCGTACTCGTGGCCCAGGAGCCCCTGGATGTCCCGGGACTGGGCCCCCTTGATTTTCGCCGCCTCGCCGGCATCGTAGTTGACCAGCCCGCAGCCGATGCGGTTGCCATCCCCGTCCAGTATGCTCACCACGTCGCCCCGTCTGAAGTCACCCTCCACCGCCACCACCCCCGCGGGCAGGAGGCTCTTGCCCCCCTTCCTCAGGGCCCTGGCGGCGCCCAGGTCCACCCGAAGGGCGCCCCGGGAGTTGAGGCCGCTGAGCATCCACCGCTTCCGGCTCTCCATCTTGGTGGTCGAGGCGGGGAAATGGGTCCCCAGGGACTCGCCCCGGGCCAGTCGAAGGACCACATCCTCCTCCCGCCCGTCGGCGATGACCACCTCCACCCCCGACGCCGTGGCCAGGCGGGCCGCCTGCACTTTGGTGACCATGCCCCCGACTCCCTGGGGGTTGCCGGTACCTCCCGCCAGGGCCTCGATCTCCCCGTCGATCTCCTCCACCAGGGATATGAAAGTGGCATCCGGGGCCTGGTGGGGGTCGGCAGTGTAGAGGCCGGCGGTGTCGGTTAGTAGCATCAGCAGGTCAGCGTCCACCAGGTTGGCCACCATGGCCGAAAGGTTGTCGTTATCGCCGAAGCGGGTCTCCCGGATCTCCTCCACCGCCACCACGTCGTTCTCGTTTATTATGGGCACCACCCTCAGGTCCAGCAGGGTGTTGAGGGTGTTGCGCACGTTCAGATAGCCCAGCCTGTCGGAGAGGTCGCCCCGGGAAACCAGGGCCTGGGCCACCGTTATGCCGTACTCGCCGAAGAGGTTGTCGTAGGCCTGCATCAGCCTGCCCTGCCCCACCGAGGCCAGGACCTGGCGCAGGGGCACCCCCCGATGGTCGGGTATACGGTCCAGGAGGGCCCGGCCCGAGGCGATGGCCCCCGACGTGACCACCAGCACCTCGACGCCCATCTGGTGCAGCCGGGCCACCTGTCCCACCAGGGAGGCCATGCCCTCCATATTCAGGCCCTGGCCCCCTCCGGTCAGCAGGTTGCTGCCAAGCTTTACCACGATGCGATGGTAGACCGCCTTGCCCGGGGCCTTCTCACCGGGGCCGGGGGTGGCATGGGTGGCGCGGATGTCGGCTGATCTGGTCATGGAGTGGCTTGTCCCCTCTGGGACGCAACACATGAAAAAGCGTAGATCATTATATCAAGCGCACAGATAGCCGTACAACGGTAATAGGGAGATCTCGACAGCCCCCTGAGCACTGCATGGTATACTCTCGACTAAGTTGAATAAGGAATAACGGCTCAATAGACTGGACTCGGTGGATGAACAATACCGATAAACAACGAAATGTCGCCGTGCTCATCGATTATGAAAACACGGGCCTGGAGCCGATACGGTCTCTTCTCGAGCAGGTATCGAGCGAAGGAAGAATCATCATCAAGCGAGCGTATACCGACTGGTCGACCCAGAGCGCCAAGCGGAGCATGCTCTCGGAGCTTGGCATCGAGGCGGTACACCACTTCCGGCAGACCAGGGGAAGGAAGAACGCCAGCGACATATGCCTCGCCGTGGAAGCGGTGGAACTGGCCTACAGCTCGCCGGTAGACCTGTTTGTCATAGTTTCTTCCGACAGCGATTTTATACCCCTGTTCAACAAGTTGAGGACATTGGGCAAGACCGTTATCGGGGTCGGTAGGAGGTCAGTGGTGTCGGGCGGCCTTATAAGCAGCTGCGACAAGTTTATCGACATAGACTCTCACGGGACACCGGTGGCCAAGCCGGAACCGAGAAAGCTGGAAACTGCTGCTCCCAACCCGACGGTAAACTGGGAGCAGAAGGTACATGAACGCTGGACCAGTCGCGCCAAGGATTCTATACCCGGGCCCCAGGCTGCCAATGATGCGGCCAAGGCGCTGGGAGCGCCTAATCTGAAAGCATCCAAGTACCACTCGCTGCAGCGGTTGCTCGATGGCAGCAAGCTGCTGAGCCAGAAATGGCGTCGGGACGGTAACGTAATCGTCAAGAGATAATTCAAGGGCAGTTGCCTTTACCCGGTGTCCAACCGGGTAAAAGTGAGATTTGAGGGTTAATAAGAGCGGTGCTGGTATTGGGAATCGAGACCTCATGCGATGAGACCGCGGCGGCGGTGGTGGAGAACGGGGTGCTCATCCACTCCAACGTAATCTCCTCTCAGGTAGAGATCCACGCCAGGTACGGCGGTGTGGTGCCCGAGGTGGCCTCCCGGCAGCACATTCTGCAGATCGTCCCCGTGGTCACCCTGGCCCTGGAAGAGGCGGGGGTAACCTGGAGTGACCTGGAAGGCATAGCCGTAACCAAGGGCCCGGGGCTGGCGGGGGCCCTCCTGGTGGGGGTAAACATGGCCAAGGCCCTGGCCCTGGGACACGGGATTCCCCTGGTCGGGGTAAACCACCTGGAGGGTCACGTTTACGCCAACTGGCTGGTGGATGCGGGCCAGGACGTCCAGGAGCCGGAGTTTCCCTGTCTGTGCCTAATCGCATCGGGCGGGCATACCGACCTGGTGCTGATGAAGGGCCACGGGGACTACACCCTGCTGGGAAGGACCCGGGACGATGCCGCGGGCGAGGCCTTCGACAAGGTGGCCCGGGTCATGGGCCTGGGCTACCCGGGGGGGCCCGTGATCGAGAGGGTGGCCCGCCAGGGGACCAGCCCCCATCCGTTTCCCAGGGCCTGGCTCAGGGGCACCGATGATTTTAGCTTCAGCGGCCTGAAGACGGCGGTCATCCGGGCCGCAAGGGACCTGGGCATCGTCGCTGAGGGGGAGGGCGCGAGGATCGATCCGGCCCAACCCCCTGCCCAGGTGGCCGACGTCGCCGCCGGTTTCCAGGAGGCGGTGGTGGATGTCCTGGTGGAGAAGACCTGTCATGCCGCCCGAAGGTGGGAAGTGGGCCAGGTGCTCCTGTCCGGGGGCGTGGCCGCCAACGGCAGCCTGCGCAGCGCCATGGCCCGGCGCAGCCCCGTACCCCTCCATTGCCCTCCCCCCATCCTGTGCACCGACAACGCCGCCATGATAGCCGCCTGCGGCTACCGCCACCTGCTGAAGGGCGAGGAAGAGGACTGGGACATGGAGGTGTACCCGAACCTTCCCATGGCCCCGGCCGTCGCTTAGCCGGAGAGGCCTCGGCCCCGCCGAATCGACCTTGCGACGGGCGTTATCCGGGTTGGCACAGCGCGGGACCTCAGACGTGGTCAGTCAAGAAACAGGAGCGACCGCTACCTCCCGGTCAGCCAGGGCGAGGCCCAGGGGGCAGCTTGCACAGCAGCCGTAGCGGCACGGCCCCTTGAACAGGTGGATCAGCCCCTGCTGCCGGCGGGCCGAGTTGATGACCTCGGGCCCCTCATCCTCGAAGAGTTGCAGCGCCATCTGCCTGGTCACCCGGTTGCCCCGACCCCCGGCGACCAGGCCAAATAGGCGAAGGCAGGCATCGCACTGCAAAGGGTCTGAACGCCACTGGCCCAGGGCCCAGAAAAAGGGGAGGACCACGTTCACCGCCATCTCCCGGGCCCGCTCCAGGCCCAGGTAGCGGGGCACCATCAGACCCTCTTCTATGGAGCACGGGGCCTCGGCCCAAGACGCCTCCAGGACTACCCTCTCCATCCCTTCGAGAAGGCCGGCGTCCAGGAACCGGGCCATCAGGTGGGCAGCGCCCATGATGCGGCTTCTCGGATGGTTGGCCGGCCTGATCCGGCGGGTGTGCCAGCGGGCCTCTTTCATCTCCCGGCTCAGGGGCGAGTTCCGCCATATCGCCTCCAGCTCCTTCACATCCTCGGACCCAGGCCCCCGGGCTTCATCTGGGCTCTGAGAAGGCAGGAGGCCCGCCGTTCCCAGCAGCCAGGCGGCCAGGGCTACGGGGCGGCGCTGGTAGGACAGGCCGGCTCCCAGGCCTTCCAGGGTGGAGTAGGGTAGCAACCTTCCCAGATGAAGAAACGGCTCCTGGTTCTTGGCGTAGCCCAGGGCCTCCAGCAGCCCCTGGTACAGCACCTCCCCCGGTGGCCAGCAGGACAACTCCCCCTGAAAGCGGATACCCTTGTTTTTGAACCTGGCCTCACCTGCCAGATCCAGCATGCTGCCCATCCGATCCATGCCCAGGGCCTGGGCCACCCGGCGGCAGCTCGTGTAGAAGGGGGGCGTCTCCTCCGGTGAAGGGTCGAGGGCCACCAGCGCCCCGACGGGGAGGGAGAGGCGGCCCTTCAAGGGTACCGTGGCTACCTCTACGCCGTCCTCCCTACGGGTCCACAGGGTATCGGACATCCAGATGACGTGGAGGACCACCCCGTTGTAGGCCGGGTCCCTGTGATGTCCATGGGTTATCCAGTCTCTGGACCGCACGTGGAGCTCCACGTCTCCCACCAGCAGACGGCCATCCTCCAGGGCCACTATGGCGCCCAGGAAGTCGGGGCCAGAGTCACCGTTGGCACGGCCTGGAAAAACCACCTGGAGAGATGCATCCCCACAACGAATGATACCAGACGACATAACAGACAAATTTGAATGCAGTAGGGAAGCTAAAGAACTACTTGAAGGAATTGAAACAAAAGCAGCTATTGGCGGATTAGGTGGAGAAGCGAAGTTAGGTAAAGTAGGATAGTCCTACGAATTACGAATAGTCGAATTACGAATAATATTATGAAAGTATTACTTACATTATTAGTTGTAGCAGTAATTGCATACGTTGTATATCTTATTTATACCAAACAAGTAAAAGCTGAGCCAAAACCTGTTGTATCAATAATTGAGGGAATACCTGTAGGAGTGAAATTGGGTGGTTTACAGCAATCGATTTTGAGGGAACTTCTTCTTAAAGGCCTTCCGGCAGATATTCCTGAAGTTATTAATTTGGAAGTTGAAAGACTTGATATCGGTGATTCCATACACGTGAATGAAATAACTATTCCAAATGTTATAATTCTTACCGAGTCTGATTTAGCTATTGTTTCTGTCGTTACACCGAAGATTGTTGAAGAGGTTGTTGAAGAGGAATTAGAAGGTGAAGAGGTAGTGGAAGGTGAAGAGGCAGTGGAAGGCGAAGAAGCGGTGGAAGGTGAAAAGGCAGCAGCAGGGGATAAAGCTGAAGAAGATTCCGGCGACACTCCATCTAAAACTAAATAATTTGTTTTCTAATTCATTTTGAAATGTTTGATAGGATTAGGAAACCCGGGAGCAGAATACGAAGGCTCGAGGCACAACTTAGGATTTATGGTGGTTGACAGGGTAGCTAAATTGAAGAAAATGGAGTTCAAGCCCGGGAAGGGAAAATATTGGGAATCAAAGGACAGAAGCGGATCTCTTTTGCTCATGAAACCTACGACCTCTATGAATGACAGTGGAATAGCGGTTATAGAGGTGAAAGAACGATATGGTTTTTCCTCCTCAAATATGATGGTAATATATGATGATCTTGACCTCCCCTTTGGTAGTGTTCGCATAAGAGAAAGAGGAAGCGCAGGCGGACATCACGGGATGGAATCAATTATATACCAACTCAATACAGAGGATTTTCCTCGAATAAGGTTGGGTATAGATGACGATAATCGCTCGGATGATGTGGATTTTGTTTTGTCCCGATTTGAAGATGCTCAATTAGATGAAGTAGAAAAAACGGTTAATTATGCAACTGAGGGAGCGTTAGAATTTATTTATAATGGTATTAATAGGAGCATGAATAAATACAATAAGCATGAAAATAATAACATGATAACCTAAGGAGGAAAATTAAATTTGGAGATTCCGAGTTTCGTAGAATTCGCACCGTGGTTTGGAGCAGGTGGTATGGTGGTAGCGTTTATCATATACCTTTATATTTCGAAACAGGATGCAGGAAATGATAAGATGAAAGAGCTTGCCAAATTGATCCATGACGGAGCAATGGTTTTTTTAAAAAGAGAATATACAATTCTCTTAGGGTTTATTATTTTGGTGGCGATTTTTCTATATCTGAAGATAGCGCCGCAAACTGCCCTCGCATACCTTGCAGGCGCAATGTGTTCGATGTTTGCGGGCTTCTTTGGAATGAAAGGAGCTACAAAAGCGAATGTCAGAACTGCTCAGGCAGCTTTAACCGATGGAGAAGCAAAAGCTCTCTCGGTTTCTTTCTTCGGGGGATCTGTTATGGGACTTTCCGTTGCGAGCCTTGGGTTATTGGGTGTAGGTGTATTTTTCTTACTGTTTGGTCAATCTGTGGATACAGCGCATTATATAAGTGGCTTTGCAATGGGAGCCAGCTCAATAGCGTTATTTGCGAGAGTGGGTGGAGGAATTTTTACCAAAACGGCCGACATAGGAGCTGATTTGGTAGGAAAGATTGAAGCGGGGATACCGGAAGATGATCCTCGAAATCCCGGCGTAATTGCAGACATGGTTGGTGATAATGTCGGAGATACCGCCGGAATGGGCGCCGACATCTTCGAGTCTTATGTAGGCTCAATAATAGCGACTATCGCGATCGGGGCAACATCCGCGATGACTCAATCAATGCCGATAAAGTTTATGGCGCTGCCGCTGATTTTAGCGATGCTCGGATTAGTAGCTTCCTTGTTAGGTATAGCAAGTATAAAAATTTTAAGTAAGGGGAGTCCGGCAGGCGCACTGCGATATTCAGCCATAATTGCCGCCGGTCTTTTTATTGTAGCCACATATTTTGCAACGGAGATGCTCGGATTCAGAGGTAGTCTGAGCGAGAGTGACGTAACGGGAATTTCTTTATTCTGGTCCGTTGTTGCCGGAACTCTTGCCGGAATTTTTATCGGGTTAGCCACAGAATATTATACGGGTGCAGGTCCTATCATGAGAATCGCAGAATCATCCAAGACCGGACCTGCGACGAACGCCATTACCGGATTGGCTGTAGGATTTGAAAGTACCACTTTACCCATAGTAATAATTTGTGCTGCCATTTATGCCTCTTCAGAATTCGCAGGCCTTTACGGAATAGGATTAGCAGCTGTGGGTATGCTTGCGACAGTAGGAATCACGATGTCGGTGGATGCATATGGACCGATAGCGGATAATGCCGGCGGAATCACGGAAATGGCAGGTTTAGGTGATGATGTGAGGAAGATAACAGACGGACTTGATTCGCTGGGGAATACCACTGCTGCTCTCGGAAAAGGATTTGCCATCGGCTCCGCCGCGCTAACTGCGTTGGCGCTTTTTTCAGCGTACACACGGGCGGTCGGTCTTGAAGATACCGGTATAGACATATCAAAACCTATAGTTGTAATAGGCTTTTTGTTGGGTGGCGCTGTTCCATTTCTCGTCGCAGCTCTCACAATATCGTCTGTGGGTAAAGCAGCGTTTAAAATGGTGGAGGAGATTCGCAGGCAATTCAGAGAAATACCGGGGCTTATGGAAGGCACCGGTACCCCCGATTCCGCGCGATGTGTCGACATCAGTACTCAAGCGGCTCTGAAAGAGATGATCCTTCCCGGTCTGATAGCTGTCTTTGTTCCTGTGCTGATCGGATTCGTACTTGGAAAAGAATCTTTAGGCGGATTACTTGCCGGGAGCTTATTGGCAGGCGTATTTCTTGCGCTCTTTATGTCCAACGGCGGTGCGGCATGGGACAATGCCAAGAAGTACATAGAAGAGGGAAATCTTGGTGGAAAAGGTTCCGATGCACACAAGGCATCGGTGGTGGGAGATACCATCGGCGATCCTTTCAAGGATACA
>JADFJI010000090.1 GCA_022566235.1 Chloroflexota bacterium | reverse complement strand
TATGAGCAGCATTCGTCATCCTTCGACAAGTCCCGAGTATCGGGACAAGCTCAGGACGAACGGGAAATGTAACCTCTTCCGTTCGTGGTGAGCCTGTCGAACCACCTTTTGGGATAATTTCTAATAATCGGCCTCGCCTATGAGCAGCAGGACTACGCCGCTGAAACTCCACACCGCAAGGCCATCGGCCGTAGTGATGTCGGTGTCGGTGTACAGCTCCAGTGTCTCTCCAAAGCGATTGACTTTACTGACGGACAGATCGGCCGAAGAGTCGTCAGCGGATGTGACGACGACTCTCTCATCGGAGTGGCCTGGCTCCGTGGAGATGGTGTCGGGCACCAGAAGCGAGAAGTTAATGCTGCGGAAGCATTGGGCCAGGGCGTCCGCCAGCGTAGAGTTAGGGCTGCCGCAGGTGACGTCGGGGGAAGCGGGGACCTCGTCCTTGTCTGGGGCTTCGGTGTCTATCACAACCACTATGACGCCGTCGCTATCGGTGTCCTCAACGGTGGTGGCAGGAGAGCCCGGCACGGCGTCGAAACCCGAGTCCGAATTGAAACGCTCATTAGCCTGGACCACCGACTTGAGATCGCCGTCCCGATTGGATACCTTTGCCAGGCCGATGGTGCCGGACACCGCTGGGACCGCTATGGCCGCCAGAATGCCGATGATGGCAATCACCACGATCAACTCGATGAGGGTGAAGCTCCGGTGCCTCCGGAGAAGTTTCTTTATCTGTTTCCTCTTTCTCTCCTCTCTCGAGGCCTTACGCCCGATATTAGCGCTGCCCTGAGGGGATCAAGAATTTAGAATACTTGCTGGTAGATTGCGACCGTATTGTCCTCGACGGTTTCGACGCTCGACAAGCGATAGACTTCCACAAGCCGCCCCTCTGCCTCGCTGCCTTCGGAAGTGACCTTCAGGACCCAGAGGAACTCGGGGAGAGGGTTCCCTTCGGAATCTACCAGGTCATCATCGTTGTCCAGGATGAAGGAGGAGGGGGCCTTTAGGAGGAACGCGGGCACGAATGTAACCGTCTTTTCTCCGCCACTAGTATCGGACACGGTGGTAGTGGCGGAGAAATCCAGCTCGGTGTGGCTGTTCCCAAAGCCGGCAATCTCGGTGTCATTCTCGTCCAAAAATTTGCGGGAGCCGCCAGCAGGGTCTGGGTAAGTAGTGCCGAAGGGTTGCTCGGGCCACTGATCCCGAATTGTAGACCTGTTGTGGTAGCTATCCACCCCCGTCTGGGTTTCCCTGCCATCGCCATCTACCTGGGCCGCTACACTCAGGGTCTTGGTGCCGGCTACCGATGGGACTACGATCGCGACAAGGATGCCGATGATGGCTATCACCACCACCAGCTCGATCAGGGTGAATCCCTCACGTCTACGCAAGAACGAGTTTTTCTGGCCTCTTCCGTACATTTCACTCAACCGATTTTACCTGAGTACTCATGACTCAGTATGCCCCCTGCTTGTCAGTGGCGCATCACCCATAAGGGTGAGAAAAGGGTTAATTCGTTATGTCTAAAAGGATGGGCAAGGACCTCCACCGCTGGGCTTTAGCAGACAAGGAGATGATAGCAGGAACTGTTAAGTGACCCAGGGCCCGAGGACAGAGGGGCTCATGAATCAAGGTGCTGACCGGGGGTCCGGGTCTCATAGGTACGGCCCTTCCACCCACCACCCTGCCCTCGCAGTGTGCGCCATGCCGAGTCTATGGTCATGAGGGTATAGAGCATGGCGGTCGCCGGCAATACGGGACTCAGCATTACCGATACCCGATGCCACCTCAACATGGGCAGGTAGATGGCGGACATCACAGCCCACGACCCAACGCCTGCCGAGACCAGCAACATGCTGGAAGCCAGGGCCTGGCCTGTGACTAGGGCGGTGATGCCAGCGACTGTCGCCAGGGGAGGCGCCATATACAACATGAGCATTCCCACCACGGTCCCGACCAGATTCAGCGCCGAATAGTTGAGCTGGGAATAGGCCGACCTTCTGACCATGGTCCACACAACCCCCAGCCCGTTATATGCCCGCAGGCTAGTCACATCGTGGCTTAGGCCCAGCCACAGGCGTCCACCGCCATCCCCGCCCCTGAGGAGCCTTGCCAGGGAGCAGTCGTCGATTACAGAGCCCTTGATCTCCTCGAATCCTCCTCTATCCTCCAGAGCCTGGCCCCTGACCAGCATGCAGCCACCCGCAGCCGCCGCTGTTGGCCTTCGGTGATCGTTTACCCAGCGGAACGGATATATCTTGGTGAAGAAGAAGACGAAGGCAGGGATCAGTACCCGCTCCCAGGGGCTGGAGGCCCGTAGCTGAGCCATCACCGATACCATGTCCAGACGGCAGTCCACGGCCTTCGACACCAGGGCCCGCAGGACTCCGGAGGAGTGAGCAATGTCGGCATCGGTGAACCAGAGGTATTCCGCCTCGAAATCCCGGGCGGCCCGAACCCCCTGGTGGAGTGCCCAAACCTTGCCGGTCCAGCCCGGTGGCAGAGGCTCCCCCTGAACGACGGTCAGCCCGTCACCTGAGCCCTCTACCCGTGCAACTTCCCTTGCCACCTCCGCGGTCCCATCTTCACTGACATCGTCCACCAGAAAGATGTGCAGAGGCCCGGGGTAGTCCTGATTTAGAAGGGTAGAAAGGGAACGAGGGATGACCTGGGCTTCGTTGCGAGCGGGGACTACTACCGCAACCGAGGGCCAGGGTCCCGCACCCACGGCCTCCTCATGCCGGCCTTCGAGCCTCTGGTCGGTCCTCCAGAACCAGCCCCGGGACAGGGCAAGCCAGGTCCAGGCCAGCATTGAAGCCGTGACGATGCCTGACGCTATCCACAGGGCCGTATCCATCCTGTTACTATGCCTGGTGACTCTTCGACTTTGACTAGGTGCTGGTGCGCAACGGCCAGCATCCGTATCATACCTCTCGGGCTGGGGCCGCGCTGGGGTAATGTCCACACATTTAATCATACCGACATTAGGATGTCGGAAGGATGTCTTATTCTCCGGGCCAGCGGCCTCATGCCGGCGACTGGAGGTCGGGTGTTGGTAAGGAAGGTGCCATAATGAGTTCGCATCTCCATATATTGTGTATCCTTGCTACGATTGCCCCAAGGTATTGTATTTAGAAAGTCTATTTACAAATACTTTGTCAATTGATACTATGAGGCTGTAAAGTTTCTAATTAGCGCTGCATAGCAAGTGAAGTTTCAATTGCCGTGGATGTAGAAAAATTAGGAAAAAGTCCCATTGGACAGGTAGTGCCGATTATTGGCGGGGAGCATGCATATATTCCGAACCCCATACCTCGGCACATAGACTTGAGCCCAACTCTCGTTTATCACCTTGACGAAGCTTCTAGAGCCGTCGCCACGCTCGCTGGCGTTGGAGAAACCATTCCAAATCCTCTGCTACTGATACGGCCGTTCATGCGTCGAGAAGCGGTTCTCTCATCCAGCATTGAGGGGACACAAGCGTCTCTGTCAGACGTGTTTATGTACGAGGCTTCTGGCGTTCGCAAAGGCGATGTGTTAGAGGTAATTAACTATGTTCTGGCACTTGAACTGGGCATTTCCGAATTACAAAACATTCCGATATGTCTTCGACTAATAAATAAAATGCACGCTAAACTATTAGAGAGTGTCCGCGGAGAAGAGAAGCGACCTGGGGTCCTACGGAATGAACAGGTTTGGATCGGTTCTGAAGGTACCAGAATTGAGGAGGCCCGATATATTCCCCCGCCATCGGATATGGTTTCTGACTTAATGCTCGATTGGGAGAAGTTCGCTAATGAAGAGCATTTGACTTTGCCCCCCTTAATTCAATGTGCGCTCCTACACTATCAGTTTGAAGCCATTCATCCATACTTAGATGGCAACGGTCGTATAGGACGATTGTTAATCATTCTATATCTTTGCTCGAAAATGATACTGCCGACTCCCCTTCTATACCTCAGTGCATATTTTGAGCGTGATCGTAATTTGTACTACGATCAACTATATGGTTTGAGCGCTACTGGCGATTGGCATGAGTGGTTAAACTACTTCTTGGATGGAGTCATCGAACAGGCTAACGATGCACTGCGGCGCGTTCGGATAATTCGCGAACTTGAAGAGCAGTACCGACATAAACTTCAGGAGCTTGGAGAGTCTGCGAATTCTCTTCGTTTAGTTGAAGAACTTTTCGCTTTCCCTGTAACGACAACCCCTAGAGTAGCGAAGTTTTTGGATGTTTCTAGTGCTGGTGCGAGAGGGATACTGCAAAGGCTGACAAGAGCAGGCATCATTGAAGAAATACCAAATATGTGGCCTCATCATTTCATTGCTCGTGAGTTGCTAGACGCCATTGAAAAACCTGAGTCGCCCAAGTCAGAACAGGAATAGACTTAGGTTAGTTCGCACGACGGGTGTGTTACTAGGAATTATGAATAAAGCTATATTGACGCAAAGGCCCGGGCATACTAAAATGAGGCACCGCGCTGTGTGGTTGTTTACCCATTATAGCCCTCTATTTAACTATCCTTAGCCTAGAATGGTGAGGATTCCACGACTATAGAATTGCCTAATGCCTCAACCTATAGAGAATGCCATTCCCGATGTAGTGATACTGCGCCTGCCCTTATATGTGAGGGCTCTGGCCCAGCTACATGACAGCGACACAGAGGTGGTCAGCTCTCATGCCCTGGGGGAAAAGCTCCAGATCACGCCTGCCCAGATAAGAAAGGACCTGAGCTACTTCGGTAGGTTCGGCAAGCAGGGAAGGGGGTATAACGTCCTGTACCTGCTTTCCGAGTTGAAGAGCATCATGGGGCTGAACCAGGAGTGGAGGGCTGCCTTGATAGGGATGGGACGCCTGGGCCGGGCCATCATCAGCTATCCCGGGTTCGTGCGGGAAGGGTTTCACATAGTGGCGGTTTTCGATGCCGATCCCGCACTGGTGGGCACGGAGATAGACGGTGTACCGGTCCGTAATATGGCCCAGTTGGACCGGATAATATCGGAGCAGCGCATCCACATAGGCATAGTGGCCGTGCCCGAGGAACATGCCCAAGCGGTGGTAGACCAGCTTGTCAAGTGTGAGGTTAAGGGCATCCTGAATTACGCCCCCATCTCCCCACAGGTTCCCGATGGGGTCTGGATCAGGAACATAGACCCGGTGCTCTCGCTCCAGACCCTCACGTTTCACCTGAAGGGCTAGGGTTGCCCCAGACGCCACTAGCATCCTGCCGCTGGTAAACTCTCAGACTCTTTCCTGCGAGCGCTGGTGAGTCCGCACCTGGGTGGAATGCTGAGAGGAAGCCTGCCCTGTCTAGATTGAGGGTCCCGCTCCCCTTCGACGGCGCCTCTCCGCCACCTTTATCCGCAACCGGGAACGCCTTAAAGAGGCCAGGGCCCGGGACAGGTCCATGTCAGTAGTAGTGGTGCGGATACGCTCCTCGGCCTTCCGCATCGCCTCTTGGGCCCGCTCTATATCGATCTCCTCTGCCCTCTCCGCCGCATCGGCCAGCACGGTGAGCGTGTCCTGAAACATCTCCATGAACCCGCCGGTAATTGTCATGGTGATCTCTTCGTTCCCTTTCCTGATCCTCAACTCCCCCGGCTGCAAGGGGGTCAGTAGAGAGGCGTGTCTAGGGAGAATCCCCAACTCTCCCAGTTCGCCGGGCGCGATGACGATATCTACTTCGCCGGAGTAGACCTGACGCTCGGCTGTCAATATCTCAAGTTTCAAAGTCATCTTGCCGCTCCCAGAGATACCTTTACCAGGGCCCGGATACCGGTATGGCTAACCGCCTTCTCTTTTAGCACCTGTGTCATCTCCCTGACGGCCTGCCGAATCCGTTTGCCAACGGCTATCATATCCCCTGTTCAACCCTAGTCCTAACCAACTGGCATGCCCATGTTGTGTCTGAGTCCAAGCCCTTCTACCCTTCGGCCTCCATCCGCTGTGCCTTCTCCACCACCTCCTCGATACCGCCCACCATGTAGAAGGCCTGCTCCGGCAGGGCATCGTGCTTGCCTTCCAGGATCTCGCTGAATCCCCGCACCGTGTCCTTGGTGGCGACGTATTTACCGGGGGTCCCCGTAAACGCCTCGGCGACGTACATGGGCTGGGAGAGGAACCGCTGGATCTTCCGGGCCCGGGCCACGGTCAATCTGTCCTCATCGCTCAGCTCCTCGACACCGAGGATAGCTATGATGTCCTGAAGGTCTTTGTATCGCTGCAGCACGACCTGAACGCCCCGGGCAACCCGGTAATGCTCCTCACCCACTACCTGAGGGTCCAATATCCTGGAGGTGGAGGTCAGGGGGTCCACCGCGGGATATAGGCCCTGCTCGGCTATGGACCTCTCCAGGGCGATGACCGAGTCCAGGTGGCCGAACGTAGTCGCCACGCCAGGATCGGTATAGTCGTCCGCGGGGACGTAGATGGCCTGGAAGGAGGTGATGGACCCCGACTTGGTCGATGTGATCCGCTCTTGCAGTGCTCCCATCTCGGTGCTGAGGGTAGGCTGATAGCCGACGGCCGAGGGCATCCTGCCCAGCAGAGCCGACACCTCCATGCCAGCCAGTATGTACCTGTAGATGTTGTCGATGAACAGGAGGACGTCCTGCCGCTCCTTGTCCCGGAAATATTCGGACATGGTTAGGCCGGTCATGGCGATTCGAAGCCGGACCCCGGGGGGCTCGTTCATTTGGCCGAAGACCATGACCGTCTTATCCATAACCCCCGAGTCCTGCATCTCGTGCCACAGGTCGTTGCCTTCCCGGGAACGTTCCCCCACGCCGGCGAATACTGAGAAGCCGCCGTGCTCGGTGGCGATGTTGCGGATCAGCTCCATGATGATGACCGTCTTGCCGACGCCGGCACCCCCGTAGGCCCCGATCTTCCCTCCCCGGGTGAAGGGGGTTACCAGGTCGATGACCTTGAGCCCCGTCTCCAGCATCTGGGTAGTGGTCTCCTGCTCATCGAAGGGGGGAGGTGTGCGATGGATGGGCCAGCGTTCCTCGGTCTTGACATCACCCAGGTTGTCCAGGGGCCGACCCGTTACATCGAACATACGCCCCAGGGTCTCCCGTCCGACGGGCACAGAGATGGGCTGGCCCGTGTCGACGGCCTCGACGCCCCGGGCAAGCCCGTCCGTCGGGGCAAAGGCCAGACAGCGCACCCAATTATTCCCTATGTGCTGCTGCACCTCTAAAATGAGCGTGCTCCCGTTGATGGGCACCTCGATGGCGTTGTAGATGGCCGGTAGATCGTCGGGTGGAAACTCCACGTCCACTACAGTGCCTATTATCTGTACAATTTTCCCCTTGGCCATCAAACTCTCCTAAATTAGTCGCCGCCTGCCGCTATCCTACCGACCCCGCTCGAACTCGCTACCGCTTATGGGCGTATTGCGTCTTTCAGTGCTACCCCTCCAGGGCCTCCACGCCGCTGGTGATGTCCAGAAGCTCGCCGGTGATCATCTCCTGCCGGGTCCTGTTATATACCAGGGTCAGGTCATCTATCATATCCTCTGCGTTTTCGGTGGCGTTTCGCATAGCCACCATGCGGGCCGATTGCTCGCTGGCGATGCTCTCCAGGATGGCGTGGTACACCTGCATCTCCAGAAATCGCGGCACCAGGGCCGTGAACACCTCGGTGTCGCTGGGCTCATAGATGTACTCCCCAATGGCGGCGGGCGATTCCATCTCCGGGGGCTCCACCGGCAGCACCTGGCTGACGATGGAGCGCTGGGTCAAGGTGTTCACGAACTGAGGATGCGCCAGGAACACCTGGTCCACCTCACCGGCGGTGTACATCTGGGCCACCAGAT
>JADFJI010000089.1 GCA_022566235.1 Chloroflexota bacterium | reverse complement strand
GGCCCTGGACCCGGAGGAGATAAGGACCCCTGGGGTCTACGTCGATAGGATCGTTCAGGTGCCGAGAGGGTAAACTGACGGAAGCTGGGTAGCTGTTCTATGAAGCAAAAGCTGGACCGGGTGGCCATCGCAATGCGGGTGACCCGGGAGTTCAAAGACGGAGACGTGGTCAACCTGGGAGTAGGGATGCCTACCCTCTGCTCCAGCTACCTGCCCCAGGACCGGAAGGTGTGGCTCCACGCCGAGAACGGGGTCCTGGGGTACGGCCCCTTCGCCGATGAAGGGCACCAGGACCCGGACCTGATCAACGCCAGCGGACAGTTCGTATCTCCCAGCCCCGGCATCTCATTCTTCAGCTCAGCCGATGCCTTCAACATGATCAGGGGCGGCCACGTAGACATCTCCGTCCTGGGCGGGTTCCAGGTCTCGGAGAAGGGAGACCTTGCCAACTGGATACTTCCGGGCCGGGGCTCGGGGAACATAGGCGGGGCCATGGAACTGGTTACCGGGGCCAAAAAGGTAATCATCGCCATGGAGCACACCACCAAGGCCGGTGAGCCCAAACTGGTAGCAGAGTGTGCCTATCCTCTGACCGGCAAGGGATGCGTAGACCTGATAGTGACCGACCTCGGGGTGGTGGAGATCACAGAGCAGGGGTTTCTCCTTCTGGAGATCGTTCACGGGTTCACCCCCGAGGAGGTCCAATCGGTTACCGGGGCCCCCCTCGCCGTCAGCCCCGATCTGCGGGAGATGGAGTTTTGACCACCAAGGCTCCAAAAGCCCCAAAGGGCCGAAGCCCCGGGGATAAGGTCTACGTCACCTTCGCGGAGGCGGTGGCAGACATCCCCGATGGCGCAAGCATCCTCATCGGTCACTTCGGGGGGCCTGGGGGGATGCCAATGCACCTGATCCGGGCCCTCCGCGACCACGGCTCCAGAGACCTGACCATCATCGGAAACACCGCCGGCATAGGCGTCGTCTTCGGGGCCAAACGAGAGGCCGTGCGCATAGACCCCGGCATCCTGGTGGCAAACGGACAGGTCTCCCGGGTCATAGCCTCATATCCCATCGCTCCTGGAGCCCCCCAGCCCAACCCCCTGGAAGAGGGGGTCAAGTCTGGAGCGATTCAGCTGGAGACCAACCCCCAGGGCATACTGGCGGAGCGGATACGGGCCGGGGGGGCCGGTATCCCGGCCTTCTGGTCTCCCGTGGGCATCGGCACCGTCGTCGAGGAAGGGAAGGAGAAGCGTGTCATCGATGGCGTCGAATATATTCTGGAGCGGGCCATCAGGGCGGACTTCGCCCTGGTCCGTGCCTACAAGGCGGACAAGACCGGCAACCTGGTCTACAGGGGCAACACCCGCCACTTGAACGTATCCATGGCCACCGCTGCGGAGGTCACCATCGCCGAAGTGGACGAGATAGTGGAGCCCGGGGACCTGGACCCGGACCGCATCGTGACCCCGGGCATATACGTCAACAGGATTGTGCAGCGTCCCAAGGAGATGAGGGGAAAGTGACGGCGCAGCGCCTGGACAGAGAGACCCTCGCCCTCAGGGTCGCCAGGGAGTTCGAGGACGGTGACGTGGTCAACCTGGGCATCGGCATCCCGACCCTCGCCGCCAACTACATCCCCGAGGGCAGAACGGTCCTCTTTCACACCGAGAACGGCGCTGTGGGCTTCGGGCCTTTCCCCGCCGAAGGCGAGGAGGACATACACCTGACCAACGCCGGAGGAGGCTTCGTGACCCCACTCCCGGGCATGAGCATCTTCGACTCCGTAGAGGCCTTCACCATTGTCCGGGGTGGCTACCTGGACATCACCGTCCTGGGGGCCATGCAGGTATCCGAGACCGGCGACCTGGCCAACTGGCTGAGGCCGGGGCGGGTCATAGGAGGAATCGGGGGGGCCATGGACATCGTGGCCGGGGCCACGCGGGTCATCGCCGCCATGGAGCACACCGATAAACAGGGCAACCCCAAGATCGTTAAGAGATGCACTCTTCCCCTTACGGCCGTCGGATGCGTGGACACCATCATCACCGACATGGCGGTGATAGCTGTTACCAGCCGTGGGCTGGTGCTCCTTGAACATGCCCCGGGCCTCAGTCCCCAGGAAATCCAGGCCGCCACCGAAGCAACCCTTATCATCAGCCCCGACCTGAAAGAGATAGAGCTTTAGCAATGGGGCCTGTCCCGAGCCTGTATTGAGCTTGTTCCGATACTCGGGACTTGTCGAAGTGTCCCATCGAAAGGCCTGTCCTGAGATTGTCGAAGGGATGGTCGAAACTGTTGTTAAACACCCTCGCCCCTACCGTTTGACGGTGCCCCTCGGAACACATATAATGCGGCAGGCCGTCGGGGGAGGGCCATCGGGCGGGCAATCGTCATCCATCAAACGACTGGCTTTGCGCGACCCACTTCCTGGCATCGGCGGCAGCTCAGCGATACATAGTATAGGTAGTCAAGCCATAAGCACGTTCCAGGGAGGATAGCATGGCCGAGTTATCAGGCAACCAGATTCTGGCAAAGTCCCTTAAGCACGAAGGCGTCTCCACCCTTTTCTTCCTGTCTGGCGGGCCCATGGACGAATTTTATCTTCAGGTGCAGAAAGTAGGCATCCGCCTGATAGACGCTCGACACGAGCAGGCGGCCGCAATGATGGCCCACGCCTGGAGCCGGACCACCGGCGAGCCGGGAATCTGTGCTGCCTGCTCCGGACCCGGCACCACCAACCTGGTCACGGGCATAGTCACCGCCTTTACAGATGCCTGTCCCGTCATCGCTCTGGGCGGCTCCAGCAACTCACGCCTCACGGGATGGGAGGACTTCCAGGAGATCGACCAGGTCAGCATCATGAGGCCCATCACCAAGTGGTCGGCCCAATGTAACAGCGCCGATAGGTTACCCGAATTTGTGAGCATGGCCTTCCGCAAGTGCTGGGGTAACAGGCCCGGCCCCGTCTACATAGACCTGCCCGGTGATGTCTTACACCAGAAAGTGGAGGAGGCCAACGTACACTTCCCCATCAACTCTCGGACCGAGTCCCGTCCCCTGGGCGACCCCGCCGCAATAAAAGAGGCCATTAAGCTTCTATCCCAGGCGGAGCGGCCCCTGGTCCTAACCGGCACTGGCATATTCTGGTCCAAGGCCTGGAAAGAGCTTCAGGAGTTCGTAGAAGCCAGCGGTATCCCCTTCTACACCACACCCCAGAGCCGTGGCGTCATCCCCGAGGACCACGATCTATGTTTCCTTGCCGCCCGGTCCCTGGCCTTTAGGGAGGCCGACGTAGCCCTGGTCATCGGCACCCGGGTCAACTGGATCTGGCAGTACATGCAGGCCCCCAGGTTCGCCGCCGATATGAAGACCATACAGGTGAACCTGGACAGGGAGGAGATAGGCCACAACCGGGCCGCCGATGTGGGTATTGTCGGGGACGCCAAGATGGTCCTCCAGCAGCTCATCGCCGAGGCCAAGGAGCAGGGCCTTGCAAATAAGAAGGACTCCCCCTGGATAGACAAGCTCCGGGCCAAGGACGCCAGCAACAACGAAAGGAATGAGCCCCTTCTAAACTCCGACCAGATGCCGATGCACCCCCTGCGCATGATGAAGGAGATACGAGACTTCCTGCCCAGGGATGCCATGCTGGTGGTGGACGGCCACGAGACTCTTAACTTCGGCCGCCAGTCCATCCCCACCTACTACCCCGGCCACAGGATCAACTCCGGTGCGTCGGGCTGCATGGGAGTGGGCCTTCCATTCGGTATCGCCACCGCTCTCGCCAACCCTGATAAGAAGACCCTGGTCATCCACGGCGACGGCTCCTTCGGCATCAACGCCATCAACATAGACACCGCCGTCCGGCACAACATACCCGTGGTGTGCATAGTCAACGTCAATGGTGGTTGGGCTGCAGGCCGCACGGGTGACGATGTCCTCGAGACAGGTATCGATCTGGGCTTCGAGCAGCGATACGACAAGCTGGGCGAGGCCCTGGGCGCCCACGGCGAGTACGTGGAGAAGCCCGAGGATATCAAACCCGCGCTGGAGCGGGCCTTCGCCTCCGGCAAGCCGGCCATCATCAACATTGTAACCGAGCGTTTCGCAGGCTCGGTTACCCAGAACTTCCAGCCTTACGAGCATTAGGATAAGGGCAGAAGAAGCAGCGAAGAATAGAGGGGGCGGGCCGTACGGCCCGCCCCTTTTTCTATTTCATCGCTTCGGCGCTCTGCTCACGCCGAACTAAACTCGCCAAATCCCAGGAGCATCGGTCACGGGCCCGAGTCTCGTCCCTTGAAGCCAGGCTCGCCCTCCCTACTTCTTTAGCCTGGACACCACCTCCTCGGCCACCCTGGTGATCTGCCCTATGCTCAGGTCGGGCGGGCATACGATCACCTCGGTGCAGCCGGCGTCTATCACAGCCTGAAGCCGGGCGATACACGGCTCCGGTGGCCCGAAGGTGGTGTTCGCCCCGGTGTCGAAGTTGGGCCCGTAGACCGAGCTGGTCAGCGAATGCATATGGTCCCTGGCCCGGTCTACGTCCTCGTCCAGGGTCATGTACTCCAGGCTTCCAAAGGACAGGCTTTCGGGGTCCCTGCCACGGGCCCTGGCGTAGTCCTTGATCTTCCCTATCTTCTCCCCCAGCATCTGAGGGTCGTTCCTAGCCCCGCCTATCCAGCCGTCGGCCAGCTCCGCCGTGCGCTTCAACACCCCCTCGGCCTCCCCCCCAATCCAAATTGGTATGCCGCCCTTCTGCACCGGATGGGGCTCCACGTTCGCACCCTCGAACTTGTGGTACCTCCCCTCGTAGGTGACGTTCGAGCCCGACCACAATGCCCTCATGGCCGCCAGGTTGTCCCGAAACCGCTTCACCCGCTCACTTATCTGCATCCCGAAGGCGACGAACTCCGATTCCCTGCCCCCGAGCCCTATGCCCAGGTCTACCCGGCCCCCGCTCATGTAGTCCACGGTGGCCACCTCTCTGGCCAGCAAGATCGGGTTGCGATAAGGAAGAAGCAGGACCCCCGTGCCAAGACGGACGCGGGATGTCACACCGCTGGCCCACGCCATGACCATCATTGCGTCCAGGACCTTGGAGCTGCTGAATATCCGGTCCAGGACCCATATGGAGTCGAACCCCAGCTCCTCCGCGGCCTTGAACCAGTCTATGAACTCCCCGGGCGATGGCATCTCACCCTGGAAATGAGTGGGCACCAGCAGCGCTATTCTGGCTTTAGACGGCATAAACCCTCCCGTATTCTGTTTGACCGAATTCCGGTAGTCTCCCTAGGCTTGGGGAATTGTCTTGGGAAATGGAGTGAAGTTGAGATAGCCATCTTCCGTCACGGCCACCGAATCGCCGAAGCGGACTCTAACCTCGCCGGGTATGTAGATGCCGGGCTCCACGGAGAAGGTCATCCCCGGCTGAAGTATCGTCTCGTCCGAGGCCCGCAACTCCGGCTTCTCCGCGCCATCCACCCCGACCCCCCGCCCCGTCCTGTGGCGTCGATACTGAAGCAGCCCGTGCCGCTCCAGCACATCGCAGGCGGCCTTGTCGACATCGCAAGCCCGGACCCCGGGCCTGACCGCATCGAGGGCCGCCTGCTGTGTCTCCAGGGCTATCTTCATCACATCGACCACGCGCTGGCCGGGCCGTCCCGCAGCGAAGGGACGGTCGAAGCCCAGCCAGTAGCCCATGAATGTCGCCGTCTCGCAGTAGCAGGTGTCCACCACATCCGAGGGTTCGAGCCTGCGGGTGCCGGCCCTCCCGTGGACCCAGGCCGCCTTTTCGACGCCGGAGTTGACCCCCTGCACCCCGGGGATCAGGGGCGAGAAACGTAGCTCGCCCTCGTCCATAAGCTCGGCTGCCTTTCTGCTGCCCGCGGCGCGCCCTGCATTGGCCAGTTCATATTCCGGGACCCCCGGCTCGACCTTCCGGCCTATCGCCTCGGCCTGGGCCATTCCCACCAGGCCGGCCTTCTTCATAATGTCGAGCTCCAGGGAGTCTTTGATGATTCTTAGCTGGTAAATCAGGGATTTAGCAGGCGTGAAGCGGGTCTTAGGCAGCAGGCTCTGAAGGACCGCGAACCCACCGGCGGAGAGATCGTCTTCCTCGTAGCCCACGCGCCTATCACGGCCGACCCTTTCGTCGACTATCCGAGCTACCGCCTCGGGCTCCAACTCTGTGACCCCGGGCTCGGGGTACTCGGTGTAGGGGCGAATGTCCGAGACCCAGGTGCTGGCCCGGGTGTAGGCCTCCTCCAGCCTGCTGGTGAGCATCGTCGGCGCTCCATCCGCAGGCACCACCATGTACACCTTTCGGAAGGCGCCCATGTACCCCCAGAACCCGCCGAAATAGTAGATGTCCCCCGGAGAGGACAGTATCATGGCGTCCAGGCCAGCCGGTTCCAGCTTCTCCTGGAGCCGCTCTGTCCTTTTTTGATATACGGATTCAGCCATCTAGTTCATTCCTCGATCAAGAGACCGCTGTCTACATCATATGGAAACATGAGCCAGCCTGCTGACCATCCCACCCTTCTGCTGCCGGCATCAGCTGCGTAGGAACATCTTGCGGGCGTTCAATAATAGCACACGCCCCAGAGGCATCTTGTCGGTGTAGCGCTCTGGATGGAACTGCATCCCCAGGATAGGCCGTTCCCTGTGGATCATCATCTGAATCTGACACCTGCGGGAGCTGGCCAGGAGGTCGAACCCACGGGGCAAAGAGGGAACGCAGTCGGTGTGGAATTCCCGAACTAGGAACGAGACCTCCCCGGCGCCGTTGAAAATGGGATGGTTCCTGGCGGGCCGGACCACCCGGTATCCGTTCTCGCCCTTCCCCTCGGGGACCATGCGCCGTACCGGCACCCCGAAGGCCTTGCCGATGAGCTGATGTCCTCCACAGATGCCCAGGATAGGCTTATCGGCGAGGCGTATAACCTCGCACTCCGCTTCATAGTCTTCCAGGTGGTCTACGTCCCAGGGCGCCACCCTGCTTCCCAGCACCAGCCCATCGTAACGAGATAGATCGAGTGAAGGCCCCGTCTCCAGATAGTGGAGCGTATCTACATCCGCATCCCAGAGCCCCCCGATCACTTCACCCAGGTGCGGGTTCCAGCTCCGGCGCTCTCCGGCCCTGTCGTTATCGATGAGGAGAATCTTCACCAGTATCTACCTGCCATTGGCTGTCTAGGGTCGCGGACGATGAACAGCATTTAGAATGGTACCCCCGGCGGGACTCGAACCCGCGCTTCCAGCTCCGGAGGCTGGCGCTCTATCCTCTGAGCTACGGGGGCGGGCCTTCAGGATAACCCTACACTCTGATCCGGCGCAAGGGCCCCCTCACCCTTAGACCTCCGTCTCGGGCAACCCGAGCCCGGCCAGAAGGGTGTTCAGACCCTGCTCTATCTCGTTCCGGGTTGCGCCGTCCATCGGGTCCAGCAAGACAGCTAGCTGTGAGACAAGGAGGTCTTTCAGGGTCGCTGAGATTAGAGGCGTCAGATCGTAGGTATGGGACTCGATGACCAGGCTCTCACTTTGTTTTGGGGCAGAGTAGGTGTGCAGGCTGACGATAAAGTCGTCTTTTTGATATTTCCATACCCCTGTGTCCGGCGCGGCCAGCTCCATTACGGTTTTGAAACCCATGGCCTCAGTCACGCGCCCGAAAGAATCCCGGAATAGCGATGACAGGGGCCGCTCTATTTCTATCTTGTAGATGGCAAGCATGCAGTCCTCAGACCCCGGCCCGGGTCCCCGGAACATCTCGAGCGAAGAGGGGCACCAGGACTATGGGAGCCAGCAAGGTGGTCACAATAGTCATGAATATGGCTACCCCAAAGAGCTCCA
>JADFJI010000088.1 GCA_022566235.1 Chloroflexota bacterium | reverse complement strand
TGAGGCCTGGCCTGGAACATGGAGAGCTGTTCCTGGGGCGGGGCTTTGGTACTGCTCGGAGCGGTGCCTTTGCTGTTGCGATGGCTGTTGGCCTCCAGTTGCTGCAACACCTCTCGGGCCCGGTTGATCACGGGCCGGGGGAGCCCCGCGAGCTGGGCCACGTGGATGCCGTAGCTCTTATCGGCGCCCCCGGGCACCACCTTGTAGAGGAATATCGCCTTGCCCTCCTCCTCGGCCACCGCCACGTTGTAGTTCACTATCCTGGGCAGCACCTTGGCCAGCTCCACCAGCTCGTGGTAATGGGTGGCGAAGATGGTCTTGGAGGCCACCCGGGAATCGTTGTGTATATACTCCACCACCGCCTGGGCTATGGAGAGGCCGTCGTAGGTGCTGGTGCCCCTGCCGATCTCGTCAAGCACGATGAGGGACCGGGGGGTAGCCTGATGGAGGATGCCGGCCGTCTCCAGCATCTCCACCATGAAGGTGGAGCGGCCCGTGGCCAGGTCGTCTTGCAGGCCGACCCGGGTGAATATCCGGTCCACCAGGCCGATTCGTGCGGAATCAGCAGGCACAAAACTGCCCATCTGGGCCAGCAGCACTATGAGGGCCACCTGTCTTAGATAGGTGGACTTGCCCGACATATTGGGCCCCGTGAGCACCACGATCTGGCTGCTGCCGTTGGACATCTGGGTATCGTTGGGGACGAAGCGCCCCTCCCCCACCACCCGCTCCACCACCGGGTGACGGCCGCCGGATATGGCAATCTCGTCCCCTTCCGTCAGGGTAGGGCGGACATAGCCGTGGAGGGCGGCCACTTCGGCCAGGGAAGAAAAGATGTCCACCCGGGCCACCGCCTCTGCCAGGGACCGCACCTTCTCCGAGCCGGCTGCCACCTGGCTGCAAAGCTGGCGAAATATGGAGGTCTCCAGCACCTCGACCTTCTCTTGAGCATCGAGGATCAGCGATTCGTACTTCTTCAACTCCTCGGTTACGTACCGCTCACCGTTGACCAGGGTCTGCTTTCTTATGTAGCTATCTGGGACACGGGAGAGGTTGGATTTGCTCACCTCCACGTAGTAGCCGAACACCTTGTTATATCCCACCCTGAGGGTCCTGATACCCGTCCTCTGTCGCTCCTTCTTCTCCAGGCCTGCAATGTAGTCCCGGGCACTGGCCGACGCCGTCCTCACCTGGTCCAGGTCATCGTTGAAGCCGGGGCGCACCACTCCTCCCTCCCCCACCGATGTCGAGGGGTCGTCCACCAGGACCCGAGCGATGAGGCCTGCCACCTCTCCACAGTCGGGGATGCTCTCCACCAGCCACGAGATCGTATCCTTTCCTACCCGATCAAGGACCTCCCGGAGCTCGAGCCCCAGGCCAAGCCCTTTTTTCAGTGCAATCAGCTCCTTGGGATTCGCGATCCCCCTTTGGACCCGGACAATCATCCGCTCGAGGTCTCCCACCTGCCCCAGGAGCTTGATGGTCCTGGCCCGGGTTATAGAATCCGTGTGGAAGACCTCCACAGCATCCTGCCGGCGCTCCAGCTCTTTTATGTCGAGCAGAGGCTGGCCAAGCCACCTTTTCAGCAGGCGTCCTCCCATGGGGGTCCGGGTAAGATCGATCACCGAGAGAAGGGAGCTCTCTACCTCGCCGCTCCAGGCATTTCGGAAAAGCTCCAGGTTCCGCCGGGTCTGAGGGTCGACGGTCATGTATGCGTTCAGGGAATAGGTAGAGATGCGGTTCAGAAGGCCCAGGGAGGATTTCTGGGTAGCGATCAGGTACTCCAGTACCCCCGCCGCGGCCCGGATAGCCAGGGGCAGTCCCTCGCATCCGAAGGGTTCCAGGCTGGTGGCCTGGAAGTGGTCCAGGAGAAGCCGCCGCGCCTCCTGAAGGTCCGCCGCAACCCCGTGCATTGGGGTGACCGGGGCTACGGCCCACGACTCGGGCGGCTCCAGGTCCTGGGGAAGGAGAAGCTCCGAGGGACTAACGCGCTCCAGCTCCGAGGCCACCTCTTCGGAAGCGACCTGGGCTACCCTGAACTCCCCGGTGCTTATGTCTACGTAGGCGATCCCCGCCTCGTCACCCTCGGGCACCAGCGCGACCAGATAGTTGTTTGCCTTCTGCTCCAGCAGGCTGGGCTCTACCACGGTGCCCGGGGTCACGACCCTGACCACCTGGCGCTCCACCAGGCCCTTGGCCAGAGAGGGATCCCCAATCTGCTCGCATACGGCTACTTTGTACCCCCGCTTTACCAGCCTGGCCAGATAGCCGTCCAGGGCGTGATAAGGGATGCCGGCCATGGGGTACCGCTTCCCCCGGCCCATCTCCCGGGAGGTCAGGGTGATTCCCAGTTCCCTGGATGCGATATGGGCGTCCTCATCGAAGGTCTCGTAGAAGTCGCCGAGGCGGAAGAAGACAAGGACATCGGGGTACTGCCGCTTGATGCTGAGGTACTGTCGGCGGACGGGTGTGGTGCCCACTCAGGACTCCTTTCCGCCATTTTACCGAAACGCGCCTCTACAATAAAGGCTCAGGGTAGGGGTCAAGGGACTGTTTTGATTGTTTAGTGCGATATGGGCACGAATGCGGCTGTGCTATGTCCCTGCTCCCGCAGCTACCAGCTTGGCCGCCCTGGCCCGGGCCCCCTTGAGGAATGTCGGGTCCCACGTGGAGTCGGCGGGGGCGTGGTAGAGGGTGCTGACAAGGACCCGGGTCTGGGGATAGGCCAGCATGATTATCCCGACCGGGGAGTCGGGGCTGACCCTGGCCCTTGCGGTCACCGATCCTCGCTTCGAGACCACCTCTATCTCATCGCTATCCGCCAGGTCCAGGGCAGCGGCATCGTTTCGATTGAGGGTGGCGATCACCTGGCCCTCCAACTCCAGCACTCCCTTCACCTCCCGGAAAGTGGAGGCCATTACCAGCAACGGGTACTCCGCGTCTGCTTGCGCGGGGGCTGGTTGGAAGTCCAGGGGTTTCAGCAGCCCCTTGCCACTCCCAATATTTTGGGATTCGGCATGAAGGATGGGGGTACCGGGGTGGTCGAGAGAGGGACAGGGCCACTGGAGGCCTTTCACCCCCAGCCTGTCGTGCCTGATGCCTCCGTATATGGGTACCAGGGAGGCGATCTCCTCCATCACCTTGTGCGGGCCCTCGTAATCGAAGCCGGAGGCCCCAATTCTCCGGGCCAGATCGCAGATGATCTGCCATCCGGGCCGGGCACCACCCAGGGGTTCGATCACCCTGTTGACCTTCTGGACCCGGCGCTCGGCATTAGTGAAGGTGCCGTCCTTCTCGGCGAAGGTGGCCGCCGGCAGCACCACGTCGGCACATTTTGCGGCCTCGGTGAGGAATAGGTCCTGGACTACCAGGAACTCCAGGTTTTTCAGGGCCTCAGGGTCGGGGGATTCGTCCACCCGCTGGGTATCGGCGACGATGAGCAGGGCCTTCAGGCTGCCGTCCCTTGCCCTCTGCATCATCTCGTCGTAGCCAGCGCCAGACTCGGAGGGCAGGCTGACGCCCCAGGCCTTTCCGAAGGCCTCAGCCCCCTGGGCCAACGAGGCGTATCCCGGAAGCGTATTGGGGATACATCCCATGTCAGCCGCTCCCTGGCTGTTGGCATCGGCCCTTAAAGGGTTTACCCCCGAGGCCGGTACGCCCAGGTTGCCGGTGAGCATTGCCAGGTCCGCCAGGGCCTTCGCGATCTCGGGGCCGGCGTTCTGAGCGGAGGAGCCCGTGGCGTAGAAGATGGCCGCGGGACTCTGTGTCCCATAGGCCCGGGCCGCCTCCACCAGCCGCCCCTTGTCCACACCCATAGCCTCTTCGACCTGGTCCAGGGAGAACCGCTCCAAGGATTCTTTAAGCTGGTCCAAGCCCTCGCATTTCTGGGATAGGAACTCCTGGTCAAGCAGGTCTTCGTCCACGATGATCTTGGCCATTCCCGCAAGGAGAAGGGCCTCGGTGTTGGGTCTGGGCCGGAGCCACTGAGTAGCCAGGAGGGCCAGCTCCGTCTCCACGGGGTCGACGACTATAAGAGTTGCGCCCTGCCTCACCGCCTCCTTTACCTGGATGGCGGCCACGGGATGATCGGAGGTCATGTCGCTGCCCACCACCAGCAGGCATTTGGCATCCACCATCTCCCGGAAGCCGTTGGTCATGGCCGCGGCACCCAGCATCTCGCCCAGGGGCGCAACGCTTTCCGAGGGACAGGTGCTATCCCGGTGATCGATGTTGTTGGAGGCCATGACTCCCCTGACGAATTTCTGAAGCAGATAGCACTCCTCGTTGGTGGCCCGGGTAGAGGCGATGGCCCCGAAGCCCGGGCCTTTGTACTGGGCCAGCCTCTCTGCGATGAGGCTAAGGGCCTCCTCCCACGAGGCCTCTACCAGCGCTCCTTCTTTTCTGATGAGGGGGGTGGTGAGACGCTGGTCGCTGTGGATGAAGAGATATCCAAACTTCCCCTTGGCGCAGGAATTGCCCCTGTTCACCGGCCCGCTCAGATCGGCGATGGAGCGCACCACCTTCTCCCCTTTGACCAGCAGCTCTAGCTGGCACCCGACGCTGCAGTGGGAGCAGATGGTGGTTATCGAGCGCTCGGGGGCTCCAGACCACTTGTGGTCCTTCTCGGTGATGGCGCCCACGGGGCATACGTCCACACAGGCCCCGCAGAAGGTGCATCCGGAGTCGGACAGCGAGCCCCCCAGGGATGTGCCTATGAGGGTCTTGTCCCCCCTCTCGATGAAGGTTATGGCATCGACCCCCTCGATCTCATTGCAGGCCCGCACACAGCGACCACAGACGATACACAGGTTCATATCGTGGTCGATGAACGGGTTGGAGGTATCTAAGGGTAGATTCCTGTACTCGTAAGCCAGGTCGGAGTCATTCATCTGGAGGTGGAAGACCACATCCTGGAGCTCGCATCGCTCGTTCTGAGGGCAGAGGACGCACCTGTCCACGACGTTGGCGTGGCGCAGGCATATGTCCTGGGGCCCACAGTGGTCTATTCGAGGGCAGGTGAGGCAGCCGTGGGGATGCTCCGACAGGATCATGTCCATGATGTCGTGGCGGATCTGGTCCACTTCCGGGCCCTTAGTGGTGACCACCATGCCATCCGTAGCCGCGGTTGTGCATGAGGCGGGGGTGCCCCTCATGTTCTCGATCTGCACCACGCACATTCGACAGGCGCCAAAGGCCTTGAGGGTGGGGTGCCAGCAGAGATAGGGGATGTAGATCCCGGCCTCCCTGGCGGCCTCTATGACCGTCTGGTCCTTTTCCGCCTTTATCTGCTGCCCATCGACGGTGATTGTGATCTCATCCACGGCTGAATCCTCGGTTCTAGGGGGCCTTTTAAGCTGTATAATCTGCCGGTCTCGTCTGGAGAATGATCCGCACGAATAGAGGTTAACGGTCCAACTTCATCAGGAAGGACTGATAAAATCTTTCACTTCCTGAGGTGAAAAGAGCAGAATATTTTTTAGTCTTGGCCAACATCGCTCCAGATAGATATACGCTCCCTTCAGCGTCGACCGCCATGCCTGTAAAAAAGACCTGCTTCTTAGACCCGATAAGGCGATTCCACAGCTCTGCACCCTGTGAGTCGTACTTGCGGACAATGAAATCTGAACCCGTGAAACCTCCGATATAAACGCTCCCTTCACCATCCACGCCCATGGCCGTGCCAGCACTGTATAATATTACATCCCACATCTTTCGTCCCTCAGCATCGTACTTAAAAATTGTGAGCCCCGCCAGAATATACAAGTTGCCGACCCTATCCACGGCCAGGTTCCCGGCCCGAACATGCTGGCGCATCCACAATTCGTTGCCCGCTGGGTCGTATTTTCGAAGATATTGGCCGGTAGTATCAGTTCCACTCACGTAGAAGTTACCCTCTCGATCGACGGCAAAGTCCTTGACACCCCAAAACTCGCCTTGACGGAACCACAGCATTGCCCCCGAAGGATCGTATTTCCAAAAGTAATTGGGGGCTAACTCCTTTCCTCCAAAAACGTAGACATTAGCTTCGCCGTCCACGGCCATCTTCCGAAGAACCAAACCATCTCCTTGATCGAGGTCGAATGTCAGTAGTTCCTGTCCCGCTGGGTCGTACTTCCGTAATGCTCGTGGCGCTAAATCGTACACATTGCCTTTACTATCTACTTCCAGCCTCGTAGAGCCTCCAGCACCAGTCCACAGCTCATTGCCTTCAGGATCGTACTTCCGAAATCCAGGTACTTGCACACCTCCTACAAAGACATTCCCTTGTTGGTCTACGGCTAGACTATAGCCAAACAAACACTCATTTCCAAAAAAAAAGGGAACAGTGGTGCAATTCTCCGAAGCTCCGCGTCCAAACTATCGATGTCCCCTCGAGATTAGCTTTGATATCAAGTTTGCTGTCGCCTTGGCAGGCCGCAGCCAGCATTGTGGTCACAGCAACGATCGAAAGAAGGACCCAGGATGTCACGCTTGACGTCCTAGTCAATGACATTAAGCGGCTCATGCCCACGATAAAAGTTCAACAGACCAACCTGCTCCTATACGTGGGCCAGGGCTCGGCAGCGTCCTGCAGGGCAACGCTTGTCGATGATATGGGCCTTAAGCTCCTCTTCGAAGTATTTCACGGCGGAATTGATGGGGTTTACGGAGAGCTGCCCGTGCCCGCAGAGGGAGGTGAGAAGGGTATCGCCCATGGCCTGCATCCTCTCCACATCGCCCTCCTTCGCCTTGCCCAGGGTCATGTTTCTGAGCATCTCCAGGATGTGCTTCGTGCCCAGGCGGCAGGGAAAGCACTTGCCACAGGACTCCTCGTTATTGAAATCGGCCAGGACCATGGCCATCTCCACGGCGCAGGAGTTCTCATCGCCTACAATTATCCCACCGGAGCCCAGGATAGCACCCTTGGAGGCCATCTCGTCGAAGTCCAGGATGACGTCCAGTTCCGAGGGGCCGAGGAACCCGCCCAGGGGCCCGCCGGTCTGCAGCAGCTTGATCTCCTTGCCGGGGCTGACCCCGCCGGCGATCTCGTCGATGACGATCTCAAGCGCCCGCACGTCTTCCCAGCGCATCTGGATGCCGGCCTGTAGGGCTGCGATGTGGCCCTCTATCACGGTCGAGAGGCTGGTTCGCTCTCTGGAGCGATCCGTCGTTTGGCCGAAGAGGGCTTTCCGGTAGCCCCGCTGACCGCCTATTTTTGGGCGCGTGGCGCAGCCCGCCAGCTCATACAGACCCCATCGGGCGCCGAACTGATGATCGATGGCCGCGCACCGCGCGCCGGTGAACTGTTCCGCAATCCGGGGTTGGCCCGCACGCTGCGCACAGTTGCCGAGGGCGGCAAAGCCGCGTTCTACACCGGCGAAATCGCCGAAGCCATCGCGGGCACCGTCCAGACGCACGGCGGCACGCTAACCACCGCCGACCTCGCCACCCATCACAGCACCTACGACACCCCCATCAGCACGGTATATCATGGCGTGCGCGTGTGGGAATGCCCACCTAACGGCCAAGGGCTGGCCGCTCTGTTGGCCCTCAATCTGCTCGCCGAATTCGACCTGCACAGCCTGCCGCCACTGAGCGCCGAACGATTGCACCTGCAAATCGAAGCCATGCGGCTGGCCTTTGCCGATGCGCGCTGGTATGTCAGCGACCCGGCAGTGAACACCATCCCGCTCGACGAACTGCTCTCGGCAGACTACGCCGCCGAACGCTGCAAACTGATCGACTTAGGTGCATGGGCCAATGATGAATATCGCCTCCCAACGCAAGATGCACCGCAAGCAGAAAACTCAGAAGAATAATATGTTTAATTTCATGATATTTTTCATATTTTAAGAGAAATTGTCCAT
>JADFJI010000087.1 GCA_022566235.1 Chloroflexota bacterium | reverse complement strand
AGGCCTGTCCTGAGCTTGACGAAGGGAAGGGGGACAGGGGGATGGTCGGAAGTGTTACCAAACATTCTGCTCCGCCCAGTATAATATAGGTCCGAATACCCAGGCTGCTAGAGGAGGTGGTACATGGCCCAGCTAACCCAGGAGAAATGTGTGGCGTGCCGGCGGGATGCCCCCCACGTGACGGAGAATGAGATCGTAGAGCTCCAGCCTCAGATACCCCAGTGGACCCTTCTTGAAGAGAGCGGAATTCCCAAGCTCGACCGCGCCTTCAAGTTTTCCGATTTCGCCCAGGCCCTGGCCTTCACCGAGGCCGTAGGCGCCGCCGCCGAGGCCGAGGGTCACCACCCCCGTCTCACCACCGAGTGGGGCAAGGTGAGGGTGACCTGGTGGACCCACAAGATCCGCAACCTCCACCGCAACGACTTCATCATGGCGGCCAAGACGGATCGGCTATATCAAGAGGTTGAGGGCAACTAGATAAAATGGTTTAAATTGCTGATATTCTCTTCTGCAAGAAACCTTCAGTTGAGCCAGTTTTAACAAGGCCGTGGCTACATGGTTACTGTTCATCCTGGGGAATTAGGGTTTTAATCTGTTCGTAAGTTGCTTGGGCGAATGCTGCATATCCTATCTGGTGATCGCTATCACGGCCCAAAGTGTAAACCGCTTTTATAATCGCAGCCGCCAGTGTGCCACGTCTGTATAATCGTACTTCACCTTCTTGGTAACCAGGCAACTCCTCAGGATCGTAGCCTATTCCGAGTTCTTCAAGCCCCTTTTCTATTTCTCTTATTACGTATATCCCGAGCTTCTCGTAACCAACTGCGTCTCGCAATTGCCCCATTTCAACTGTCAGGACATCGCCGCTGGTTTCAACAGCCTCTTTCACCTCGTCCAGATTTCTGTATCTCCCCATCGAAGCCTCCTTGGATTTGTTAACTAATCTAACTTAGCTTAACATACCAATATACAGGCGTCAAGAACATTAACTTATATAAAGTATATACCTGTGTATGTACTTTCACGCATGGGCTTTGCGTACAAATTACTGTAGTGCAAACCTCAAGTGCGCGAGGTGTCGGGCTGGTCTTTGGGGTTCTCCCACAGCTCCATGAGGACTCCCTGGACCTGCTTCGGGTGAATCCACGCCACCCTCACCCCGTTGGGGCTCTCCGACACCGGCTTTATGAGGGTGAAGCCCAGGGCCCCCATCATCTTGATGTCCGCGTCCAGGTCGTCGGACTCCAGGCAGATGTGGTGGAGCCCGTCGCCATGCTTGGCCAGGTACCTACCCACCCCGCTGTCGTGGTTGATGACCTGGTTCACCTCTATCATGCTGTCGCCGATGGGAATGTTTAGAATCCTCACGTCCTCTTTGACAAGGTCGAACTCCCGGCCGGGTTTGAGGCCGAACTGCTCGCAGTAGAGCTTCTTGGTTTCGTTGAGGTCCTTGACCAGTAGGCCGACGTGATGAAGCCGAATGAACATCGCTTACCTCTATCTCAGCTGTGTTGTTGGGTACTTTGTCTGCCGGGGAATGTTAATCAGGGATCACGGCGATCAGATCGATCTCCAGCCGTGCGCTGGAGGGTATCAGCCCTGCCAGGATACCGGTGCTGGCCACAGGAGAGTTAAAATAAGGCTCCATGACCTTGTAAACTCCCGCAAAGTCATCCACGTGGGTCAGGTAGACATTTCGCTTCACGACGTTATCGAAGGAGGTGCCAGCCTCCTCCAGGATAGCCTTGAGGTTCTCCATGACCTGGACCGCCTGGGTCTCCAGGTCTCCCATCTCACCCACGGCATGGGGGTCCCCTCCTATGTCGGGAGGGTTAGCTACCTGTCCCGTGATGAACAGGAAGTTCCCCGCCCTGGTTGCATGGCAGGTAGTGTTCGAAAAGCTCTTGCCTATCTTGGGAGAGTTTACGACCTCTTTTTTCATCGTCTGCTTCCTCCTTGGTCTGCCTGAGGTACGGTATTGACCGCCTGAAAAGGGCGGCTGTCCGTGGGGAAGGCGAGTATATCACAGCTTCGTCACGACAACGCCCTTCGCCTCACCCCCAGCCAGTATCCGAACCTTCCGGCTCGGCCAGATCTAGGGTGTGGAATAGCTACGAAAAACCCTTAGATGAAACCCTTTATAGCTTCGGGTATGATGATTAGCGCGAATCTAACTTCTTTCCTCGACCCCTCGTAGTCCAGAAAATGGCCAGGTTTTTCTCCGGTAGTTTTGTACCTTATACCCTCCGTAGATCGGGCTTGACGACTTCGGGAGCTGATGCTACGGTTCAGTCGAGCATTGTCACCGCATCAATCGGGGTGCGGGCAGATCGATATGGGGAATTCCAACTTAAGAGCCCCGGATAGATGATCATAACGTGCCGTGACGCGCCAACACATTCCCCACGAAGCACTATGGGAAATGCCCATTGCCAACCCCTATTCGCTGCTAGTGCGAGACCAGGCCCTTGCCTGGTCGTGTGGCCAGGTCCCCCTCGACGCTGCTTCGCTGGTGCTGGCGCCAGGTGATCTCCTCGCTCAGGCCCGCAAGGTTTGCGATTACATTGTCGAGGCCCTCGACCGCGCGGACCTTGGCACGGATTCGGTCTGCAAGCTCGTTATCTACTATGTGGATCAGGGCGTTAGTTTGCGCTCACGCATGATCGACCTATTCCGCGACAGGTTCGAAGCCGCTCCGCTACTCGTGCCCGTGCCCTTGCCCTACTTCTACTATGACGGTCTCCTGATCGAGGTCGATGCCTTCGCCAGTGCCGAACGGGGGCGTAGGCAGAAGCACACGAGTTACGACGGTAGCCTCACGTTCACACTTATCGATGGCGGCGAACTCGTCTGGGCCATTTTCACTCTTCCGGGCGGCGACATGGCGCCGCCAGCGCGCAAGCCCGACCCCTTCGTCGCAGATGCATTCTCAGCCTTCGGGATGGGCGCCCATGACCTTATCGGTGAGCATTGGTTCGTATTTGGCGACAAGGGGTTTGGGTTCGGCGAAAGCAAGGCCGCAACGTACCTGCGCGCTCAGGACTTTCTCGCTGATTCAGGCGCGGCAACACTCATCGCTAGCCCCGATGCCCGCATCATGGGCGAGCTAACATTTGTGCGCGGCGCCGGAGGCGTCGAGACTTTCTCCTCTATGACGGCCTCGGGCGTGCATTGCACCACGCGCCGTAAAGGCCGGTTTCTTGGCGTTGCGGCACGATGTGCTGACCAGGAGGCCGGGCTCGTCGAGCAGACGGAGCAGATCATGACGGCGATAGAAGGCGCAATCGGCGCAAACGGCAAGGACTTCTGCGATGTAGTGAAATCGACAACCTATTATGTCGGGTCGAGCGCTCCGGAAGAGTTGTACGACAACATGAAGGTGCGCAATGCGCGCTACGTCCGTCCCGGCCCGGCCTCGACCGGATTGCCAGTGTGTGGGCTCACGGACCCAGCAAGCCAAATAGTCGTAGACGTTCTGCTTGCGTAGGTGACAAGATTGACCTACGGTCCACCCTGAGCCGGTATCCATCTCGTGGCCGTGTGATAACATACTGCGGCGGGCCCGGGGACAGAGTCCTCTGACGCAGCCCACAAAGCAACGTGGATAACAACCCCCGGGCCGGAAACCCGATACACAGGAGAGAGCCATGTCTTCCACCGCGTTGGACTCCGCCTTTTTCAAAGACATCTTCGGCACCGACGAGATGCGGCACATCTTTCAGGAGCAGAACCAGCTGCAGAAATGGCTGGACGTGGAGGCGGCCCTGGCCCGTGTCGAGGCTAGGCTGGGCATAATCCCCCAGGAAGCCGCCGACATCATCGTCCACCACTGCAGGGCCGAAGAGATGAGCATCGAGGCCATTAAAAAGGGCATGGACGTGACCCGGCACCCCATTGTGCCGGTGATCCGAGAGCTTCAGCGCCACTGCCCCGGCGATGCCGGCGAGTACATCCATTACGGCGCTACCACCCAGGACATCATGGATTCGGGTGTAGTCCTTCAGCTCAAGGAGGCGTTCCAGGTGTTGCTCCGGGACATGGGTAAGCTGGAGGAGGTGTTAATGGCCCTGGCGGAGCGGCACCGGGATACGGTGATGGCCGGCAGGACCCACGGTCAGCAGGCCCTGCCGGTCACCTTCGGGTACAAGGTCGCCGTGTGGGTCGCCGAGGTCCGGCGTCATATAGAGAGGCTGCAACAGTGCCGGACCCGGCTCCTGGTGGGGCAGTTCAGCGGCGGGGCCGGCTCCCTGGCCTCCCTGGGGGACCGGGCCTGGGAGGTTCATCACCTATTGATGGAGGAGCTGGGCCTGGGGGTTCCAGACATCACCTGGCACACCTCTCGGGACAACATAGCCGAGCTGGTGGCGATTCTCGGAATGATTGCCGGGTCCCTGGCCAAAATGGGCCACGAGGTGGTGTTGCTCCAAAAGACCGAGGTGGCCGAGGTGGA
This sequence comes from Chloroflexota bacterium, assembly GCA_022566235.1. Lineage (GTDB taxonomy): Bacteria > Chloroflexota > Dehalococcoidia > Plut-88900 > Plut-88900 > JACZVB01. The sequence goes on along the minus strand of JADFJI010000087.1, from coordinate 3,412 downwards.
AGAGCTCTTCGGCCCGGGACAGGTGGGCAGCAGCACCATGCCCCAGAAGCGTAACCCCGCCAGGTCTGAGCAGCTGGTGGCCCTGGCCCGGGTTGCCCGGGGCCTGGTCGGCATCGCCATGGAAGGAATCCAGAACGAGCACGAGAGGGACTCGGGTTCATTGCACGCCGAGTGGCACTTCATTCCAGAGGCCTGCATAACCTCCGCAGGCGCCATCAACATCTCGATAGAGGTGATGACCAACCTGCGGGTCAGGCCCGAGAATATGATACGTAACCTGTATGTCAGCCAGGGGCTGGTGATGTCCGAGGCGGTGATGCTTGGGCTGGCCCGGGTCATGGGGCGGATGTCGGCCCACGATGTCGTCTACCACGCGGCGATGAAGGCCTTCGAGGAGGGCCGTTCACTAAAAGAGGTGCTCCTGGAGACGCAGGAGGTTACCGAGCACATGTCCGAGTCCGAGATCGACCGGCTGCTTGACCCCACCAACTACCTGGGGATCGCCCCTCGCTTCGTGGACAAGGTGCTGGAGGCCGGCCCCCGGGTCCGAGAGAAGGAAACGAAGGATGCTTGAGTTAAAAGTTCAAGATTAGAGGGTGATTGTTAATAGTCCGCTCATCCTGAGCTTGTCGAAGGACCAGCGGACTATTTTGGCTAGAAGCAAACTACCGGAAGTGGGGGATGACCTCTTTGGCGAAGACCTCCACATGGGCCAGTATGTCCCTCGGGGCGCAGCCCGGGTCGATGACGAAGTTGGTGAGGCCTATCTCCACGTAGCTTTCGATGGTCTCTATCATGTCCTTAGGAGTCCCCAGGGCGTAGCCCCTTTCCCCCTCCAGGTATCGGTCCTGTCCCAGGCGCTTGCTTATCTCCCTGCTGGCGGTCTCCCGGGCCTCCTCTTTGCTGGGCCCGGCGCACAGCCACGTGAGAAGCCCCCACTGGATGGCCTCCGGGTCCCGGCCGTGGGAGGTGGCCACCTCTTTTATCCTGACTTGAGCCTTCTGGAACTGTTCCACCGACGTATCTACCGGAAAGAAGCCGTCACCGTATAGCCCCGCCCGCCTGATCACCCCTTCCGGGAAGCTGTCCCCACCCTGGGCCCCTATCCAGATGGGGATCTGGGATTGAATGGGCCTGGGGCCTATGGTGAAGTTCTCGAAAGTGTAGTAGCGGCCCTTATAGCTTACGCTCTCCTGGCTGAATAGCCTGCGGATGATGTCCAGGGTCTCGTCGGATATACGGCCTCGTTGCCGTAAATCCACCTGCGCGATCTCGAAGTCCCGGGGCACCGCTCCTATGCCCACGCCCAGGGTAAAACGGCCCTGGGACAGCAGGTCTACGGAGGCCGAGGCCTTGGCGAACTGAAAGGGCGTCCGGAAGGGGGCCAGGACCACGGCGGTGCCCAGCCTCAGGCTCGATGTTCTCTGGGCTACGGCCCCCAGTAGAACGAAGGCGTCCATATAGGGCAGGGTCACGTAGTCCGGCACCCAGTAGTAATCGTAACCCCACTCCTCGGCCCTCTCCGCCAGCTCAATGGCCCCGGGCCCTTCCTCCGTGGGAAAATAGAGCGGACCGAACTGGATTCTGTTCATATCACCTTTCCTCCTTGAAGTGCGGGATCACCTCTCTGGCTAGGACTTCGTACTGATGAAGAATCTGTTCCGGTGGGCAGCTGGGAGCGAACATCAGATGAGATATGCCCAGATCGACAAATCGTTGGATAGACTCTATGCAGTCCTGGGGAGTGCCCAGGCCGTAGCACCTGTCGGGTTGCACATCCCACGGGATACCCATGAGCTTTTGAATCTCGGTATTAGCGGTTTCCCGGGCCTCGCTCTTACTGTTGCCGAGGCATACCCACATGGTGCCTGCCCACCGGATCGCCTCCGGGTCCCGACCACAGGAGGCGGCATGATGTCTGATCCTCTGCTGCGTCTCCGGGTACACGCCGGTGGGGGTGTCCGCAGGGAAGATGAAGGCATCGCCGTATCGGGCCGCTCGCCTGAGGGCTCCATCCGCTATTCTGCCGGTCCATCTCGCCCCGACCCATAAAGGAATGTTGGGTTTTTGCACCGGCCTGGGGCCAATGGTCAGGTCATCGAACTGGTGGAACCGCCCCTGATGGCTTACGTGGGTCTCGCCGAGCAGCCTGCGTAGAATGTCGAGCCTTTCGTTGGTGATATTGCCTCGCTCCTTCAGGTCCACCTGTTCTATCTCCAGGTCCTTGGGCACCACTCCCCCGATTCCCACCCCAAGGTCCAACCGCCCTTTAGACAGCAGGTCTACAGATAGAGCGGCCTTTGCCAGCTGGAACGGGCTTCTGAAAGCGAGGGCCACCACCGCCGTGCCCAGCCTGATCTTGCTGGTCACCTGGGCCACGGCTGCCAGAAGCACCAGGGGGTCCAGGGTAGGCAGGGTCAGAAACTCCGGTGCCCAGTAGGAGTCGTATCCCCATTCCTCGGCCCTCTGGGCGAACTCCACAGGCCCTATGGACATCGCGGTGGAATAGGTTGCCCCGAACTGAATCCTGCTCATCTCTCCCTCTTACCGCCTGAAATAGGGAATAACGTCCCTGGCGAACACTCAGTAGTGTCACAAAAGGGCACCTGTGGGGCCGATACCTCGTGCATTCTACCCGAAAGGCCGGAGGCAGGGAATGGTCACGGCCCCGTATGCTATAATCGAGGCCCGATTTTCCACTGAGAACTCCTATGGGAGGTGCGCGAGCAGTGAAGCTAGCAAAGAGAATGAGCAACCTGGGCACCGAGACCGCCTTCGAGGTGCTGGTAAAGGCCAACGCCCTCGCTGCCACGGGTGTGGACGTGGTCCACCTTGAGCTGGGGGAGCCCGATTTCGACACCCCGGGCCACATCATCGATGCCGCAAAAGAGGCCCTGGATGGTGGCTTCACCCACTACGGCCCCGCCGCCGGCCTCCCCGATGTCAGGGCCAGGATCGCCGAGCACACCTCCGAGGCCCGTGGCATTACCGTCTCGCCGGACAACGTCATCGTGACCCCCCATTCGGCCGGCACGTCCGCTGCGTCCACGGCGGCCGGACTGACGCAGATAGGCGACGAGACCGCAAGGATTCTCAGGGGCACGTGGCCGATGTCCCTGGTGAATCCCGAGGTACGCGCGAAGCTGGCAGCACGAGTACCGGCGTCCAACCTCACTTAGCGCCGGAAGGCCGGATACGCGGCTGTAAGAGCGATGGTCGGAGGCGGGTCAGGGTCATTCGGTTATGGGTTGGCGTTGCCGTTCTACCGCGGTCCGACAGGCTATCGAGTAACTGCAATCATTCAAGTCCTTGATTTGCGGGGGTCGGGGCAGGCACCGGGGAACTGCCCTTACGTATGTTCGCCGCAGTGATTTTCCTATGTCCGGTCCGCATTTGCGGACATAGCGCTGCT
>JADFJI010000086.1 GCA_022566235.1 Chloroflexota bacterium | reverse complement strand
TGGCTGGCCTGGGTGCTTCAGACCATGGACGAGATGAACGAGAAGCGCCACATGTGGATCGAGCCCAAGCTGGACGCCCGGCCCAGCGAGTATTTCCGCCGACAGGGCTATGCGACATTCCAGGAAGACGCCGTAGGGTTGCGAAACCGAGACATCACTGGCGTGGAAACGCTGATGTGGGGGAACGACTATCCACACGACGAAGGCACGTTTCCTTACTCTCGAGAGGCGATCAAGCGGACCTTCTCCGGGATTCCCGAGGAGGACACCCGAAAGATCATCTGTGAAAATGCAGCCAAGCTCTACGGGTTCTCCTTAAACTAAATGTCTTACGATACCGGCCGCTAACCAGCGACGCTGACGGGTGGTATTGTGAGCCCGACGGCATATTTGACGGTGTTCCTGGTTGAGACTACCATGGTCTTGGTTGAGGATAACCCCGTGATTGCATTCAGACAGTCTGAAATAGGGAATGCTGACTGACATCTCCCCGGGCTCCTGCTGTCGGCCCCGTGGAGCATATCGCGGTAATCCCAAAGTCCATTAGTGTGAAGAAAGTGCTCGTCAATCCTTTTACCACATGCCGCCTTGGGAGACAGATGCCCTGATGCCCATACAGGACCTCAACGATCTATTAGCCTCTCCGGACGGTGTTCAGTTCCTGGAATCGCAGGATATTGTTCTCGACCAGAACAACTTCGTGAAACGCTTAACAGCCCCTGCGCAGGCCGGGTTTATCGAGGCCTATGGCGCAACCCACCCAAAACCCGTCTATGCGTTGCAACAGGTCTACATTGATTGCACCCGATCGATGTTGGACCGCATGCTCCTGTTGGAGTGGCTGGAGCAGCAGGAGGACTGTTTCCCGTTCTTTCTGTGGATCGATACCGATCTGGCCGGAACTGACGCGCTCATGCAGCGGTTCTTTTGGCCGCTCTTCGGGAAAAGGGCATCCGTACGATTCAGCGCCGGGTCAAATGATCCGCTTGAATTGCGTTCCATTCCCATCGACCCGTCCAGGGTGGAGCAGGCCCTGGAAAAACTGAACACCTACCTCAGCCAATCGATCACGGGACGGAAGAAGGTTACCCGGGCCAGAGCAAAGGAACGGTATGAGCAGCTGAAGGCGGTATTTCTACAGCATAAGAGCGGCGTCCTTAGCGAGCTGAATCATAGTGTCACCTACTTCTTGCTGAACCATCATGCTGGCCTGAATCCGTTTTCCGTTCTGGTGTCTGACCTTCTGGACCGCGACCTAATTACGGCAGAGGTCAATCTTTACTTGAACCACATTGATGACGTTATCACCGTCTTTAATCATGCTGTTCAAACGTTGCACGAGCGAGACATCGATCCAAAAGTAAGGCCATTGGCTGAGGATTATCTGCCCTTGAATTTTTCCTGTCTGGATTGTAGCCGCAGGTTACGGTTACGCCGCGAGGTGCAGGACCAGGATGTCTTCGCTGTGGCGACCTGCAGGTGCCAGAACCAGTATCGGTTTCACCTGGGGAACCACCGGTTGTCTATTGATGAGATCGTAGAGGCCGGCCCCTGGAGCCCCGATGTGTCGCTGACCTTGTTCATGAAAGATTTCGTCAGCGGTTATATCGGGGGTGGGAGCTCGGGAATTTATTACGGCCTTGTCATGAAGGACGTACTGGAAAAAGTCTTGCAAAAGCGGCGGGTGCCGATCCTGTTGGCTCGACCCACGAGGGCGGACGATGACCCGGAGGCATTCGACAGTTTACTGTATAGCTATCTTATGAATCACACTGGAAAACACCTTGGACAAACCTCTGGACATTTTAGCGTTTGCTCCCCATCCGGATGACGTAGAACTGGCCTGTGGGGGAAGCCTGATATTAGCCTCCGACAAAGGATGGCGAGTAGGGGTCGCGGACCTGACCGAGGGGGAAAAGTCCAGTCGAGGTAATCCGGAGCTGAGGCTGCAGGAAAAAGCTCAGGCTACAGAGTTACTGGGCCTGACGGTGCGGGTGAATGCCGGCCTGCCGGACGGGTCAATCGGCACCCACGCTGACCACCGGTTACCGGTGATCCAGTTGATTCGCCAGTGGAGACCCCGGATTGTGCTGGCGCCCTACTGGGAGGACCGCCATCCCGACCACGCCAGAGCCAGCACTCTGGTTCGGGACGCATGTCACCTTTCGGGCATCGGCAAAATCGGTGAGGGAAAACCATACCGCCCGGAGCAGCTAATCTACTATATGCTCCGCATACCGCTTTCCCCTTCGTTCATCATGGATGTCTCGTCTGTATGGGAACGCAGAATGGAGGCGGTTCGGGCATATAAGAGTCAGTTTCTAACCCAGGCCAGTGGCGTAGATACGACGTTAACCAGCCCCAGCTTCCTGCGTGCGCTTGAAGCCAGGGCGATCTGGTACGGCTGGCAGATTCAGACGACTTACGGTGAACCGTTCCTGAATGCGGCGCCGCCAGCGGCACAGGATTTTCCCGGATTGTCTAGAGAGTCAGACCTTTCTTAGCGCTACGTCAGACTGCTCTCAATAAATGGTGACGGGTTCCAACCGCGAAGCCTTAGCCCTTCGCTTATAGAGGGCCTCATATTTTCGCACAATCCGCTCAACGCGGAACTTGACAGCGTGTTGTATCGCCGCCTGGCGCATGGCCCGGTGCGCTGGAGGATTGGAAAGTAGACTCACGGCCATGTCGGCGGCCAGCGCGTGGTCACCGAGCGGGAACAGCATCCCTGTACTTCCATGAATAACGACCTCTGGTACACCGCCAACCCGGGTTGCCAATACTGGCACGCCGCAGGCCATAGCTTCCAGGGCCACCAGACTGAAGCTTTCGTGGAGGCTGGTCATGAGTAGGAGGTCCACCTGTCTGAGCAAGGATGCGACATCGCTCCGTAAGCCTAGATAAACCACATCGTCTTCAAAAGCGCTCTTCCGGAAAATCGATCGTACGGCGTCCATTTCTTCACCGCTTCCGATGAGCCATAATTCTGTCTCTATTCGGGCGCGAATAGCCAGAAAAATGCGTGCCATGGTTTGAGGATCCTTCACCGGCCTGAAATTGGAGACGTGGGCAATCCGCGGACGAGACCCGGGCCGGCCATCGCCATCCCAGTGAGTGGACGGCCGAAACTTCGACAAATCGATGAAATTCGGGATTGCCCGGGGCGGTTCTGCGAGGCCAAATACCTCCGTGGCCAATTGGGCATGGCTTTCCGAGACCGTAGTTAAAACATCACTGGACTTCAGGACTTGGGCTAACCGAGGCCCAATCATGGGATCTCGACCAAAGTTAGATACGTCGGTACCGTGCAGCGTGCCGATGACCAGCGGCATTGTCTTCCCAAGGACATCCCGTATCGATTGGGCCACGAAGGCGAAGGGTATAGCATAGTGGAAATGGAGCACGTCGAGACCCTCTGTATTGATGACCTGCAAAATCCGATCGGTATAGCGCTGTAAATCTTCCGCTGACCAATCGGTGTGTAGAGTCGCTGGATGAAGACCTTTCGCCCCGTCTAATGTAATGGTGTGCACCACGACGTCGGGCATCCGGTCCCGGTTTGCCAGAGGACCAGTCCCTGTAAAGATGTGCACCCGGTGGCCGAGACCAGCGAGAGCGATGGCAAGTCCCGTTGCTATGCGCGCGCTGCCTCCGTAGCTAGCATGGCACATAATGCCGATATGCATTCACGTGCTCCTCCCATGCGAAACGTATTCGCTGCAGATAGTGCGTGCCAGACCCAGACCGATATTGCCAGCCAAGCCGCCGGCCCTGGGCTGATTTGATTGAGCGAGTTAAGCGCCGAGGAGGTTCGTCATCGCCTCTTCCATAGTCACGATGGGGTGAATGTTGATGGTGTTCCACTTGGCGAGATCCAACTCCCAGACAGTCTTCTCCACCGCATGGGCGTGGGGAGCGTCGATTATGACCCAGGAAGTGTGATTCGACGGGTGAATCCACGATCCCTGTATTGCGCATCCGTGAGACTTGGCGACCTTATCCATTTTGGGTGCCATGGCCAAGGCCATCTGTTTAGCCGAATCGTTGGCGGCGGCGCAGGTGTCGGGGCCGTGGGTGCTAACAACCATGTAGAGCATAAATCCTCCTTTTGGCTAGTAAATTGAGTTGGCTTTGATATTAACATCTCCCGTGTTTCCTTACATAGCATCAACTGATTATTTTCATGGGTAAAAATAATCACTTTGACTCCCCCGTAGAAATCGACGTGTCCTTGGAGATGTCTCTGTTGCCAGCATCAGGCTAACTAACGCCGCCACGAGGCAGTTTTGTTAGATCAATGGGATGTTTGACGGTCTTCCTGGGTTAAGCTACAGTGCATCCGAGGGAAGGACCATGCCCATGGACTATCCGAGTTTTACCGATTCTGTACTCGATTCTAAAAGCATTTGATACCAGTTCATAAGGAGGAGATCATGCGGATGCTCATGTACGTTAACTTTCCCGTTGAGCCTTTCAACACACTGGTGAAGAACGGCACGGTTGGCGGAAAGATCCAGCAGGCAATGGAGGACACCAACCCCGAGGCTGCATACTTCTCGGAAGAGAATGGCGAGCGATGTGGGGTCTTTGTGGTCAATGTTTCGAAGGCGTCTGAAGTTCCAACCCTCGCCGAGCCGTGGTTCCTAAACTTCAACGCGCGGATTCGATTACGTATCTGCATGACCCCGGAAGACCTGGGTAACGCTGGCCTGGACGAAATCGGCAAGAAGTACGCCAACTAATACAGCCGGACCGAGCCATCAATCAGGCCTGTTACCCTTTCTATCAGGTCCCGTGCCCACAGGCCCTGGCCCCCCGGGTCACGATCTCCGACGAGGAGGGTCGGGAACATTTTGGGTGTAGTGGCCTCCCCTCCAATTTGGCACTTCTCAGGACAGGTTTCCAATTCCCAGACCTGCGAGAACCTCCGGTGGAGCAAGGTCGTATCTGGACCAGTTAGCCATTGGTTAAAGAAAGAGGACGTGACTTTCCAAAACGGCACGTATGGCCAATAAACAATGCTACGATACGTAGGGGCCCTTGATCCAACCAACTCAGATGCCGTCAACTACTTAACCGCCGCGGACCGGGCATTGAATGCCTCTGAGGTGGCGAACATTGGGAGAGCCAATTGAACTCTTCGATCCTAAGTCCCGACCTCATAGTCCTCAACGGCAACATCATAACAATTGATCCAAAGATCCCCCGAGCCCAGGCCCTAGCGGTCAAGGAAGGTCGCTTCGTCGCTATAGGGGATAACGAGGATATCAAGGGACTCATAGGCCACGGGAGCCGAGTCCTGGACTTGGGTGGCAAGACCGTTCTGCCTGGCTTCATCGATGGCCACATCCACGTCATTAACGCCGCCATCCGTCACGCCCTCATGTTCGATTGCAGTACTGTGAACTCCATTGGCGAGATTCAAGAGGAGCTGCGTCTTAAAGCCCTGTCGACGCCTTTCGGAGAATGGGTACGAGGTTTCAAGCTCGATGATATGAAAGTCACAGAGCAGCGGGGACTCAATAGAGAAGACCTGGACCAAGTTAGCCGGGATCATCCCGTTATTGTAAACGAGCGTTCAGGCCTTCTGTATTACGCCAATACAAAGGCTCTTGAGCGGCTGGGCGTAACTAGAGATACTCCGGGAGAGATAGCGGGCTATTTCGATCGGGACCCGGATACCGGTGAACCCAACGGCGTCCTCTACGAAAAGGCCGAGGAGCTTATCAAGTTCCACCTATTCGCTGACGCGACTTCCGAGATACGCCTTGCGGGTCTAAAAAGTGTGTGCCAAATGTTTGCCTCTGGAGGGCTTACCAGCCTGCACGATGCGATGGTAACCAGTGACGATGTGCGCACTTATCAAGAGGCCTGGGAAAAGGGCGAGCTCCTGTTGCGGGTCTACATGATAGTCAAATACAACTTCTTCTCTGGCCTAAAAGACACAGGGATAAAGACCGGATTCGGCGACGAGCGGCTGCGTTTCGGCGGCATCAAAATGGTAACCGACGGGGCCCTACAGGCCCGTACCGCCTATCTCTCAAAGCCCTATGAATACTCTGATGACTACGGCCTCCGTACACTCGATCCGGAGGACATAGAGCATCAGGTTATGGAGGTAATGGAGGCCGGGTTTCAGCCCTGCACCCATGCTATGGGAGACGCGGCCATCGACATGGTTCTTACCGTTTATGAGAATGTCAGTGCGACCTATTTCCGCTCAGATCCTAGATATCGCATCGAGCATTGCACCCTGGTTAGGCCTGATCTGCTGGAGAGAATGAAGAGTCTAGGGTGTGTGGTTACCCCCTGCGGTCCACTAGTAGCCCATCACGGGGACAAGATGCCCTTCTATGGTGAGGAGCGGGCTAAATGGATAGTGGCCCATCGCTCTTTTCTGGACCATAACATTGTATCCACCGGGGCCTCTGACTATCCGTCGAATCCTTTCGAGCCGCTGCTGGGCATTCAGAGCTGTGTCAACCGGACCGACAGCGATGGCAAAGTGTGGGGAGAGAACCAGCGAATTTCGGTGGAGGAGGCGTTGAAAATATACACCTTACACGGGGCGTACGCCTCCTTCGAAGAGGACATCAAGGGATCTATAACGACGGGTAAGTTGGCGGATCTGGTAGTCCTGGGCCAGGATCCTACAACAGTAGACCCCTGTGCCATAAAGGACATCACCGTGGAGATGACCATTGTAGGTGGAGAGACTGTATACGGGGGTTAACGCAGCAATACCCTCTTGATTGACGAAGAAAGGCTTAGGGGGGTGCTTTACAGGTTTAAGACTATTCGTGTCCTCCGCCATATCCGAATGTGGTCGGTGGGTTTCCCAGTATGTATTCCTGACTGTGAAAAGTGGACGTAGCACGTCACTCCCTAGTCTCCCCGCCCAATCTCCAATTTGCCGAAAGGCCAGGTCTGGAAAGTACTACGCCGCAAGTAGCAGAATCGAAAGCCCGCGTTCCTGGGGGAGTTCGTATAACATGAAAAAACATAAGCATCTATTCCTGTTTCTGATAATGGTCGGGGCCATTCTGGCGTTAGCCGCCTGCGGACAGGCGGATAGCAGGGATGAAGCGCCTGCACCTACTTCAACGCCGGTGTCGGAACCCACAGAAGATAGCGAGCAATCGCCAGCTACCGTGACGTCGGAGCCTCCAACATTCACACCCATGCCCGTTTCAGAGTTCACCTCCGACACTCCAGGGGAGGTGGGAAGCCTGGCTCCGGAGCTGGCCGGCATCGTAGGCTGGATCAACACTGAGCCCTTCACCCTGGCGAGCCTGAGGGGACAGGTGGTGCTGGTGGACTTCTGGACCTATACCTGCATCAACTGCATCCGAACCTTACCCTTCCTTAAAGAGTGGCAAGAAAAATATGCCGATAGGGGCCTCAACATAATAGGGGTGCATACTCCCGAGTTCGAGTTCGAGAAGACGAAGGCCAATGTAGAGGATGCCGTCAGCCGGAACGGGCTCGGGTGGAGGATGGCCCAGGACAACGATAAGAAGACCTGGAGGGCCTTCAACAACCGGTACTGGCCGACCAAGTACCTGATAGACGCTAGCGGGGTCATTCGGTATCGCCACATCGGGGAGGGGGCCTACGACGAGACTGAGAGGCAGATCAGGGGACTTTTGGAGGAGATAGGAGTGGACCTCTCCGATATAGATGTCAGCCGGGATACGGAGTCTGGGTCACGATCTACGACCAGGAGGGGCGGATACTGAGGAGGGTGGAGCCGAAGAATGCTTACACTCCTGCGTTAAATGGGACCATCCCTTGACTAAAGCTCAGCCGCACTACAGACGCGCCCATCTATAATGGATAACCCCGTGAGTCAATAGGAACCCAAATAGCTCGGTTCGAAAACATTCGGAGACCTGGAAGAGAGGTTTAATGGAAGCCCCCGTCAGAA
>JADFJI010000085.1:4058-7949 GCA_022566235.1 Chloroflexota bacterium | reverse complement strand
GAGGTTCCGTGGCAGCAGTTCCGTCTGAAAACAACGCAGGTATGGTATCGGATACGATGGCTTCGATATAGCTGGCTGCTGCCACCAACAAGGTTTTCCTGAAGTTGTTGTCCACATTGTTTTGCAGGGAAACTTCACGGGCGGCTGCTAGGTGCTGCACTAGCGACTGGTGCTCTTCGTATAGTTGGTCGACAATGGTAGTTGCTGTGCTGTACTGCACGGGTTTATTTCAGAACAATCAATTCCCGAGCCCGAGAAAGCCTAGTCTTGACATTCGTCGTGGAAGTCGTGTTGCTTTGAGATGCATCACTGAATGCTTTGTCGGCTTTTAGACTATCCACAGAGGCAGGGTCGATCTTGCCGGAAACTAAGCCGTTGGTGGAATAGGGTTTCCGACACACGGCAACGAACACCGATTCGAATGTCATTGGGCTAAACCTTCTGGACGGCCCCTGGAAGGCATCAAGCGGGAGCTCGGAACAACTCTGCAAATAAGACTCAAGCAACGATTGAAGATATTGTAACCTCGGCGGATCAAAACCTTTGGCGTGCTCTGAGAAGACGTTAAGGAACTTCACCATCGAGGGATTGTACTTATCGCCTTCAATTAACATGGCGAATCCCCGAAGCAATATCTCAACGTCCTTCATATGGACATCGGGATCGGGTCTTCCCAAGAAACGTCTCCATTCGCCCAGTGTATTGACATTATTAACCATTTCATAGAACTCGGAATGATACAGGCTTGTTCTGATCTCCTGGGGCCGTAGGTTCATACCCCCCGTATTTAGACGGTTGAAGATCTCGAACACTGCGGAGTCGTCTCCTTCTGGAGCATTCTGCTTTACGATGACCATTCTAATGGGACGCAGGTCGAACTGCGACTTATATTCACCTAATGTTGCATAAACTAACCCTTGGAACTTGTTCCGTCTTCTTGGTAGTCTCTCAGGCAAATGTAGTTTAAATGGCGTGAAGTATTCATCGTCTTGGAGAATCTCGTCTGGTATTTTCCCTTCTATGTCAAAGACGTGGCGGAGGTGTACGCTTTTTCCTTTTCGCGGAAACCGCTGCTTAATGAAGTAATAGACGGACATCAAACGTTGCTGACCATCGATAACCAGAAATCTATTTCGCCCCTCCTCGTACAGAAACAGTTGGGGGACGGGTAGACCCATGATTAATGATTCGATTAGCTTGGAGGAGCGATTAATGTCCCAGACAAAATTGCGTTGAAAGCCGGGTATCTTAATTGCACCTGACTCAATGAAGCTGAAGATGGTCATAATGTTGAAGTCGTTTGGGCTGGCTGTCAGATCGTACTCCTGTATTTGGAAATCGCTTTCTTCACTAGAAGCATAATCCTCAAACCACTTATCCTCGTTCTCTATATCTTTATCTTTTCCCAGCTCCTCATTAGTCATCAGTGCACCTCCAGAAAGTTCCTTAGCAAATCTTTGCCGGCGTCGGTCATGATGGACTCGGGGTGGGCCTGGAACCCCTCCACCGGGTACTCCTTGTGCCTGACACCCATGATAATACCCTTGTCCGTCTCGGCGGTGATCTCCAGGCAGTCGGGGAGGCCCTCCCGCTGTATGGCCAGGGAGTGGTACCTGATGGCCTCGAACGGATTGGGCAGGCCTTTGTACACCCCCTTGCCGTCGTGGTGGATCATGGACGACTTGCCGTGCTTGATCTCCCCCGCGGGCCCCACCTCCCCGCCGTAGGCTGCCCCTATGCACTGGTGCCCCAGGCACACCCCCAGGACCGGGAGCCTGGGCCCGAAGTGTCGGATCACTTCGCAGGAGATGCCCGCTTCTTTGGGGGTGCGAGGGCCGGGGGACACCACGATCCGCTCGGGACCCCAGCCGTCGATCTCCTCGATGGTGGTCTTGTCGTTGCGGACAACCTTCACCTCCTGGCCCAGCTCGCAGAGGTACTGGTACAGGTTGTAGGTAAAGCTATCGTAGTTGTCTATTAGCAATAGCATTCGACCATCCCCCTTACCCCCTTCCTGGCCAGGAAGGGGGTAAAACTGTATTTGGTCCCGACAAGTCGGGACAGGCTCCCCGACAGTCCCGACTTGTCGGGACTCTAGCTTCCATTATCGTTGCGTTAGAACTCCCCCATCAAAGAGGCCACAACCCTTTCCTGTGTGCCAAGGCCCGAGGGCACAGCCTCCTAAAAGTCCCCTACAGAATCCCGACGGGTCGGGACTCTGGACACGCCTACTAACTTGTTGATTTTGGCAGGTAGAAGGGAGGAGGCTCGGCACCCACCGCCCCTCGCACGTAGATCACCTCTCCCGATATGTGGCTCCCCTCCTCCGACGCCAGGAAAACACAGAGGTTGCCTATATCCTCGGCCCGCACCATCCTTCCCAGGGGCATCCCCTTGTCCACGTCCTCCAGATCATCCATGCCCGTCGTCTTAGAAACACTCTCCCAGGCCATATCGGTAGGCACCAGTCCCGGGCCTATTGCGTTTACCCGAATCCCGTTGTATCTCTCCTCTTTCGCCAGGCCCTTGGCCAGGGCGTCCATGCCGGCTTTTGCAGCGTTGTAGTCGGAATCGTTGGCCATTAGCATGTCGGTGCTTCTCGACGATATAAACTGGATGTCGCCTCTCTCGTACCCTCTCATATACGGCAGAACGTTCCGGGCACAGTTGAAAGCCCCTACCAGGTGGTTGTTGATGGTCTCGGTAAACTCTTCGTAAGTGAGATCTATCAGGGCCTTACCCTTGCCCTTGATGCCGGCGTTGCTCACCAGTATGTCCACCTTGCCCAACTCCGCCACCGCCTGCTCGACCATCCGTTTCACCTGCTGGAAGTCTCCTACGTCGGCCCTGATGGCTATGGCCCTTCCTCCCGAGGCCTCGATCTCCTGGACCACCTCTCGGGCCGCTGCCTCCGATCGAAAGTAGTTGACGACTACCGCGGCGCCCTCCCGGGCCATGCACCTGGCGATGCCCGCCCCTATGCCTCGGGATGCGCCCGTGACCAGTGCCACTCTGCCTTCTAGTTTCATATGCCGCTCCTTTGTCTTTGCTGGTCCTGCTGGGGTAGAAAATCTATGGTTGCCTTCTTTCCCTGGGAGGCGTCCACGGCTATCACCTGCCCCGATATGTGGCTCCCCTCTTCCGACGCCAGGTACACGCACAGGTTGGCGATGTCCCGGGGCTGGACCACCCGGCCGAAGGGCATGTACTGGTCCATCTCCCGGAAGCTGGACAGTCCGACCCGTTGTAGAAGGCCCGAGGCCATGTCGCTCTCCGTCGTGGTCGGGGCGATGACGTTGACACGGATGTCGTTGCCTCGCTCCTCCTTGGCCAGGCACTGGGCTAGGGCCTCCAGCCCCGCCTTGGCCACGTTATAGGAGAGCAGGCCCCGTGGGAGGCCGATGGTGTGGGTCGACGAGAGGAGGTGGATATCGCCTCGGGGCTGCCGGCGCATTACGGGCAGCACGGCCTGGATGCAGTGAAAGGCCCCCATGATGTGGGTATCGATCATCTGGTGGAAGGCGTCCAGGTCTACTTCGAACACCTCCACGTTCCGGTGGAGGATGCCGGCGTTGCAGACAAGGATGTCCACCTTGCCGAAGGCGTCTACAGCCGCGGTGGTCATCTCCTTCACCCGGTCGTAGTCGGCGACATCCGCCTGAAACGCCAGGGCCCTCCGCCCCGAGGCCTCGATCTCCTTCACGACCTGCTCCGCAGCGTCCCGGTTGGTCTTGTAGTTGACGACCACGTCTGCACCGGCCCTGGCCAGGGCCAGCGCGATCCCCCTGCCGATGCTCCGGGACCCGCCGGTGACTATCGCCGTTCTGCCCTCCAAACTCAGTTCGGGAAGCATCTTCAATTTCCTCCAACGACTTTTTACACACGTTAACC
>JADFJI010000085.1:0-4048 GCA_022566235.1 Chloroflexota bacterium | reverse complement strand
ATCCAGGTTCACGGGCTACCTCTCGCTTTCGATCTCAGGGAGTGATCGGCTTTGCCACATTCTTCAGTAGAGCAATCGCTTCTGTCCCACCTACCCGCCCTCGAAATGTTATTTGGGGGATACCCCCAATCCCCCGGCAAAGGGGCTCCGCCCCTCTACACTCCCCTTTTCAAGAGGCTTATTAAACGGTCTCCCAATGCAGTTTAGGATTTGGATCATGGCGGGCTTGTCCCAGTATGAGGGGAAGGGAATCTCCTACCAATCCTCCCGCACACCCTTATCTCTGCTTACGGGCCTCCGGGGTGACGAAGTCCCTCAGGGACGCGGGCCCTATGGCGCAGTCGAGCCAGATCACCTGCCCCGATATGTGGCTGGCCTTGTCGGAGCAGAGCCAGGTGCACAGATTTCCCACATCGTAGGGCTGGATCAGCCTGTTGAAGGGAACTATGTCGTACAGGTCCTTGGGGTCTTTGGTCTGGGCCCAGTCCAGGACCAGGTTCAGCCCCATGTCCGACTCCACGATGGTGGGGGCGATGGCGTTGACCCGGATGCCGTGCCAGCTCAGCTCCTTGGCCGTGGTCTTGACGAAGGTCTCCATCCAGGCCTTGGCGCTGGCGTAAGCCCACTCGTCGCCCCAGAGCTGTTTGGTGGCCAGCGAGCTGATGAAGTGGATGTCGCCCCGCTTCTGCTCCTTCATATAGGGCAGCACCGCCTGGGTGCAGTAGAAGGAGCCGAAGATATGGGTGTGGATAACGTCGAGGAAGACGTCCACGGCGTCCTCGGCCATGATGGACCTGGAGTAGTGCTGGCCGGCGTTGTTGACTAGGATGTCCACCTTGCCGAAGGTCTCGATGGCCTTTTCCACCATCGCCTTGACCTGATCGAACTCCTGGACGTTGGCCTGATAGGGTATGGCCCTGCGGCCCAGGGCCTCGACGGTTGCCACCGTCTCCTCGGCCCCCTGCCTGTTGTGCTGATAGTTGACCACGATGTCGGCCCCGGCCTCCGCCATGCACTTGGCGATCCCCTGGCCTATGCCCCTGGACGCTCCGGTGATCAGGGCCACCCTGCCTTCTAGTTCCATAAAATTCCTCCTGCAAGCTTTGTTCGCTCATGCTTCGAGTGGCTCAGCGTGGTGGTTCCTGGGGTGAGCCAGTACGTCCTGAGCCAGTACCTAACTGCTGAAAACCGCATCATAACGTCTGCCCCGCTAGGGGCTGCACTCGTGATCTGTCACCACCGAACCATCCCTTCGATGGGACTCAGGACTGTCCCCCTGTGTCCCCCTTCCCTTCGACAGGCTCCCTTCGATGGCAGGCAGGACAGGCCTTTTCTGGAAGGGGGAAAGAGGATTCTGGTCCCGACAAGTCCCGAATAGCGGGACAAGTCGGGACAGTACCCCCGCCATGGTTCGACAAGCTCACCACGAGCGGGGGGCTCCGCCCTTCTGGGCTTCCGGAAACACTCGCCCGAACGTTATGCTGATTTTGGCTACTAAGGTCTAGCATCTAACTGGCTACCGGGCCATGCCCCCGTCTAGATAGATGACGTGTCCCGAGACGTAACCCCCGTCCTCCGAGGCCAGAAATGCCGATAGCTTACCGATATCCTCGGGCTGGCAGATCCGGCCAAAGGGATACTCGGGGTAGAGGTCCTTGATATCCTCGACACCCCGCACCGCTCTCATCAGCCTTCGCCCCATATCCGTTTCCACCAGCCCCGGGGCGATTATGTTGACCCGAATCCCGTAGTGCCGCTCGTCCTTGGCCATGCACATGGCCAGGGTATTCAGGCAGGCCTTGGCCGTGGCGTAGGGCATGTGGCCGGCCTCGTTGAGGAGGGTTGTGGTGGAGGAGATGAAGTGAATGTCGCTCCTCTGGTGTTGTCTCATGTGGGGCAGCAGGCCCCGGGCGAAGTGAAGGGCCCCGAAGAGGTGTATATCCAGCACCCGGCGCATCTCGGTCACATCGGTGTCGGCCAGGTAGTTGCCTCGGGAGGCTATTCCGGCGTTGCACACCAGGATGTCCACTTTGCCGAAGGTATCGATGGCTTTTTCCACCATCGCCTCCACCTTCTCGCTCTCACGCACGTCGGCCTGGAAAGCGAAGGCCTCTCTCCCCATCTCCCGCATCACCGACACCGTTTCCTGGGCGGCGTCCTCGTCCCTGCGGTAGTTGATGGCGACGCTGGCGCCGGCCCGGGCCAGCTCCAGAGCAATTCCCCGGCCTATGCCCCTGCCACCGCCGGACACGATGGCCGAGCGCCCTTCAAGCTTCAAATGTCCCCTCCCTGGATCCTGGGTTTTCATACTACCACGCCCTGGCCTCTGCCTCATCTATCGCTCTCATCAGGGCCTGGGCCTTGTGCACCGTCTCCATGTACTCCTTCTGGGGCACGCTATCGGCCACTATCCCTCCGCCAGCCTGGACGTGAGCGACCCCCTTGCTGAAAACCATGGTCCTTATCGTTATACAGGTGTCCATGTTGCCTGAGAAGCTGAAGTAACCTACTGCCCCGGCATAGGGCCCCCGCTGGTCGGGCTCAAGCTCGGCTATGATCTCCATAGCTCTCAGCTTGGGCGCCCCGGACACCGTACCCGCGGGGAAGCAGGCCCAGAGGGCGTCGAAAGGCGTGATCTCGGGCCGCAACTTACCCTTCACGTGAGAGACCAGGTGCATCACGTGGGAGTAACGCTCGATGTCAAAGAGCTGGGTGACCTTCACCGTGCCGGGCCTGCTGACACGGCCTATGTCATTCCGGCCCAGGTCCAGGAGCATGGTGTGCTCTGCTCGGTCCTTCTCGTCGCTGCGCAGCTCCCGCTCCAGGGCCAGGTCTTCCTCCTCGGTCTCACCCCGGGGCCTGGTCCCGGCTATCGGATGGTAGTCCAGGTTCCCATCCTCGGACCTGAAGAGGCTGGGGCTCGACCCCAAACATCCGGCAATCGAAGACGATCCCCGGGGAGTGAATTCGCTGCGGACCGGTATTCGGGCCGCCGAAATGGTGACCACGGTGAGTCCCACCTATGCGAACGAGATTCTCACCCCGGAGCGTGGTGAAGGACTGGACGATGTGCTGCGCGACAGACGGGCCGACCTGGTGGGGGTGCTCAACGGCATCGGCACCGAATGGGATCCGAGCCAAGATCCTCACCTCCCCGTCCGCTATGGCGCATCCACACTGGATCTCAAGGCCGCCAGCACGGCCGCGCTGCGCGATCGGCTCGGGCTGGCACACCCCGACGACGTTCCCGTCCTCGGCGTTGTGTCTCGCCTGGCAAAGCAGAAGGGCTTCGAGCTGCTCCGTCACACGTTGCCGGCACTACTCGACGCTGGGGCCGTTCAACTGGCGGCCATGGGGACTGGCGACCCGAAACTGGAGGCGATGTTCGGCACGTTCGCCGAGCGGTACCCGGCAGACGCTGGTTACCACCGGGGCTTTGACAACAGACTGGCCCACCTGATCCAGGCTGGTTCCGACATCTTCCTGATGCCGTCTGAGTGGGAGCCGTGCGGCCTCAACCAGATGTACAGCCAGCGGTACGGGACGATTCCGGTAGTTCATCGCACCGGCGGATTGGCCGACACCGTCAAGCCTTGGAATCCCGGTGCCGGCGAAGGAACGGGGTTTCTCTTCGAGCGCCACAACGACGAAGGGTTCTCGAGCGCACTCTCCGATGCGTTGGAAGCGTTCGACAACCAAGAAGCCTGGCGACAGCTGCAGCGCAATGGCATGGCCGAGGACTTCTCCTGGGAGCGACGAGCCGGTGAGTATCAAGACATCTACCGGCGGGTGCTGCGGACCTGAGACGGCACGACCACCCATGGGGAGCGATCAGGTCGCACCGTCGGTGTTTCGCCGGCCGGCCGGGCGCGCCGAACTGCCTCAGCTCTGGCTTGAACATCAGAGTGCTACCCGGAGGATGGGTGCCTTGAGTCCGTGGTGGCCGGAGCCACCACCGGTCTACTTCTTCTTGTGACGATTGGCGCGAAGACGCTTGCGATACTTGTGCTTCGACATCTTCTTACGCCGCTTCTTGACAAGGGAGCCC
>JADFJI010000084.1 GCA_022566235.1 Chloroflexota bacterium | reverse complement strand
CAGGCTTTGCTCAGGGCAGGCTCTCAGACCCCCGGCAATCCCGACAATCGGGACTGCACTCTCCTCTCTGTGCAACCTTTAGCAAAGGAGCGTTGAGATAGTGGTACTTCATTTTGCGTATGGATCTAATTTAGACAGGGACCAAATGAAATGTCGATGCCCTGACTACAAATTTGTTGGCATCGCCAAAAAACCAGATTATCGTATTGCATTCACGCGGTGTTCAAAGAACAGAAAGGGAGGCGTTGCTGACATCGTAGAATCAGACGGTGATGTTGTGTGGGGAGCGCTCTATGAACTCAGCAAAAAGGATATCGAGTGCCTTGACTATTATGAGGGGGTCAAATTTGGGGCGTATCGTAGAGAAAGTGACTTTGAGGTAGTCCGACCTGATGGTGCAACGGTTAAGACTTACACGTATATCGTCTGCGAGCGGGGTTGCTTTATGCCGCACAAGAAGTATCTTGATCAAATCATCAAGGGAGCTCAGGAGTGGGGATTACCTCTGGCGTATATTGAGAAACTGAAACGTATAACCTACAAGGAGGAATCATAGATATTGAGTATTAGGGTCCTGAAGCTCGAGGTGGCGGCCCAGATAGCCGCCGGGGAGGTGGTGGAGAGGCCGGCCTCGGTGGTGAAGGAGTTGATCGAGAACTCCCTGGATGCCGGGGCCACCCAGATCGTCGTCGAGGTGAAGGGCGGAGGGCTCGAGCTTATACGGGTGGTGGACAACGGCGCGGGGATTCCCGCGGCTGATGTGGAGACGGCCTTCGCCAGGCACGCTACCAGCAAGATAACCTCGGCCCGGGACCTGGACCATATTCACACCCTGGGGTTTAGGGGCGAGGCGTTGCCCAGCATCGCCTCCGTCTCCCACCTCGAGCTGGTCACCCGCTCTGCCGACGAGGTCGCAGGGACCAGGCTGGAGCTTCGACACGGCTCGGTCACCAGGCGAGAGGCGGCGAGCCGTCCAGTGGGAACCACCGTGGTGGTGACCCGGCTCTTCCAGAACGTTCCAGCCAGGCTGAAGTTCATGAAGTCGGCAGCGACGGAGAACGGGCGAATAAGCGCCCTGGTGAGCAGGTACAGCCTGGCCTATCCATCGATACGGTTCAGCCTGACCATCGATGGCCGGGCCTCCTTCTCTTCCCCAGGCACGGGCGATCTGAAAGAGGCCCTGGCGGCAGTCTACGGGCCCGAGACCGCGGAATCGATGCTGGTGGTAAGGGGGGAATGGGATGGGGTCGGGAAGGTCTCCGGATTCGCAGGTCCGCCGTCGGTGAGCCGGGCCCAGCGGGGTTACATAACCCTGTTCGTCAACCACCGATCGATACAGGACCGGCGTCTCACCTATGCTGTCGAGGAGGCGTATCAGGGCCTCCTGATGGTGGGACGCAGGCCCGTCGCCGTCCTGGAGCTGACCCTGCCTCCGGAGGAGGTGGACGTAAACGTGCACCCCGCCAAGAACGAGGTCAGGTTCCGGCGGGAGCGGGAGGTGTTCGGGCTGGTCCAAAAGGCCGTAAGAGAGGCCCTGGTGGAGTCGGCCCCCGTGCCCCGGGCCGGAATCGAGGCCTCCTTCACCGGTGGCCCTGCCTCGCCTCGAACCCCCCTGGCCTCGGACCTGGTGGGCTGGGCCAGGAGGCCCAGAGCCGATGCTTCGGAGGAAAATGCAGCCCCCATCATGGGCCCGATGAAGGCCCTTCCAGTCCTGAGGGTCGTCGGCCAGGTCAACAACACCTACATAGTCGCCGAGGGCCCCGACGGTATGTACCTGGTGGACCAGCACGCGGCCCACGAGCGGGTGCTGTTCGAGAAGGTCCTCAAGGAGCGAAAGGAGAGAGGGGTGCAGGCCCAGGGGATGCTCACCCCCGCGACGGTGGAGCTTACCCCACTCCAGGAAGAAGGCCTGGGGCCCCTGGAGTCGTTGCTCCAGGAGTACGGCTTCGCCTTCGAGGCCTTCGGCGATCGCACCTATCTCCTCCGGGCCGTCCCCGCCACCCTATCGGACCGGAGCCCCGGCCGGGCCTTCGTCGACATTCTGGACTCGATGCTGGATGCCAAGGGCGACGACCCTCAGGAAGCGACGATAGCGGCGGTCATCGCCTGCCACAGCGCAGTGAGGGCGGGGGACACGCTGGGGCAGGAGGAGATGGAGGGGTTGATTCGTTCCCTGGAGAGCGCGGATAATCCCCACACCTGTCCTCACGGCAGGCCGACTTTGGTCCACCTCAGCTCCTCCCTTCTGGAAAGGGAGTTTGGCCGACGGTAAGGGCCATTTAACCGTCATACCTCCCGTAATGGAAGTATCCTATCGGTCCTGGTGGTGCCGGATCAGGCTGTAGATAGAGCGTGCGGCCCGGCCCATAGTGGGATAGATGGGAAAGCCCGCTTCCCAGGCCTTGCGCTGCAGCTCCATGGTAGTGCGCCATCGCCACGCCTCAGGAACGTCACCGGGTCGGATAATCATCGCCATGGGCTTCTTGGACGATTGTTTGACCCGAATCAGGTTTTCCACCAGGGCGCGTGCCTGGTCCTGGTTATCGGGGCTCTCGAATTGGAACTCCAGGTCTGGGTCCACTATCACGACATCGAAGGCATCGCTCTCGGCCATGAACTGGGCTGCCAGGGGTATGGTGAGCTCGCCGCCGGATGCCGACACGATGGCAGATAGGTCGAAGGGGTTACTGGCGGCGTACCAGGTGTCGGGCAGGTGGGCCTTGAATCTGTGGCGGACTTCGTCGGGCAGAGGAGGCAGATGGAGTCCCGCGGCCTCGCAGATATCGGCGCTGTGGACCGTGCCCCCTCCCCCGCCGGATATCACCCCTACCCTAAGGCCCCGTGGAGGTTCCATGTACCGGAAGGCAACGACCATGTCTGCCATCTCCTCCATTCCCCCGGCCCTGATGGCGCCCGCCTGCTTGATGAGGGACTCCCATATCTGGTCCGAACCGGCCAGGGAGGCGGTATGAGAAGCCACGGCCCGGGCCCCGGCTTTCGTGCGCCCGCCTTTGAGGACGATCACCGGCTTGGCCCGGGCGGCCTCTGATAGGACCCTCAGGAAGCGCCGGCCGTCTTTAACGCCCTCGATATAGCAGACGATGATCCTGGTCTCGGGATCGGAGGTAAAGTACTCCAGGAAGTCGCTCTCGTCCAGGTCCGATGCGTTGCCATAGCTGATGGCCTTGCTGAAGAAGACGCCCCGCAGAGAGGCCCGGTAGACGAACTCTATGGCGTTGCCTCCGCTCTGGCTGAGAAAGGCCACAGGGCCCGAGCGTTTAGGGAAGTTGAGCCGGAATGATATGCCGTGGCCGGGGTTGTACACGCCCATACAGTTGGGGCCGATGACCCTCATACCGCCCTCTCGAGCCGCCGCCACCGCCTCTCTTTGCATACGAATCCCCTCATCGGTGCCCATCTCGGCCAGCCGGCCTGTGAACAGATGCACCGCCTTCACCCCCATGCCCTGGGCCTCGGCCATGAGTTGGGGCACCAGAGGCGCGGGGACCGCTGAGATGATGTAGTCCAGGGGTCGGGGCACCTCCTTGATGGACGAGTAGCACTTGAGGCCTGCTATCTCCGAGGCCTTGGGATTGACCGGGTAGATTCCGCCCTTGAAACCGAACTCCTTCAGCAGCTGGACGAATATGTATCCCTGCTTCTTAGGATTGGTGGAGGCGCCTACGACGGCAATGGAACGGGGATGAAGGATCGCTTCGATGTCCTGGCGTGGCTGAGGACTGGCGACCGAAGAAGTGGGGATTCCCGGCGAAGCTGTATCTGTCATAGAGACCCCTTTATTAGCATAGCCACGCTATAGGGTCAAGGTAGCGAAGCCCTGTGGTGATGCAGACAGTAGATAATCTGAGAAGTGGACTCCGCTTGTGGCTGCCCCGAGACAAGGTCGGGGCCGGGAAGTTTGCTCCCGACACGTCGGGACTCAAGCCCTAAACACATTGAGGGTGGGATAGCCGAGATATGCTTTTCGTGGACAAACGAGACTTTGGCACATTATTCCTTGAATCCATACCTGGAACCCCGGGTTTTTCTCCTCTAGTGAGGGGCCCAGGCCAGGGCCCTGATCTCGCTAAACTCACGGGACACCTTGCGCCAAGAATCCCCCGAGTCCTCGCTCACGAACACCTGGCCAAAGTGGCTGGAGCACACCAACCGGTCCGGGTTCGCGGGGTGAACGGCCAGATTCCAGATCGGAGAGTTGGGACCCGTTGGCAGCGAAAGCAGCTCCCAGGTTTTGCCCCGATTACCGGACCTGGCGACGGCGCCTGTGGCCTTGGTGTAGTCGTTGTCGCCCAGGGCGAGGTACACGACATCGGGATCGTCGGGTTTCACGGCGATCTGGCGGCATGACAGGAGTGGGGCGAAGCGGTCGGGCACACCTATGGCCGTCCAGCTCTCCCCGTGGTCGGTGCTGACAAAGGCCTCAGCATCGGTGCTAACAAAGACGGCCCCGGGGCTCAAGGATATTCCGTGGATGTCCGGGGCTGTAAAGCCAGCCTCGATTCTCGCCCAGGTATCCCCGCCGTCCCGACTCCTACGGATTCCATCGGCCTCGACGCCCGCCCACACGGTACGAGGGTCTTCGGGGTCGACCACCATCGCTAATACCCGCGTGGGTCCTCCAAAAAACCCCTCGGAGACAAAGTCTACCGGGAGTTCGTTCCACGTCATGCCCCCGTTTTTAGACCTGAAAATAGCGCCGGGCCGGCAACCGATGAAGATGACATCGGAGTTGGTTGGGTCGATCGCCACGGACCAGACGCCGAACGCGTTCACAGCGCTCTCTATTCTGTGGAAGTTAACGCCTCCGTCGTCGCTGTGATATATGCCGTTATAGAGACCGGCGAATATAACCTCGGGATGGTGGGGATCAGACGCCAGCGCACAGCAGTCCAGTTCGTCCCTCATGCCTTTGGGTATGGACCAGGTCTCGCCTCCATCCTGGCTGCACCACACGCCACTGAAACCGATCCCTACGGTACCAACAAAAATACTGAAGTCTCCGGGCATGGTCGCTCTCCCTTCATTCAAATACCTAGCCCTCCGATAAAATGTGGTCCGGCACCATGAACGATCCCAGGCGATATATCATACCTCATAGCCAGCACCCCAAACCCCGAGCATCGAGACGTTGCATTGCCAGCGGCTAAGAAAAAGCCCGCGGCCCTACTCTTCGGCTTGAATGGAGGGCCGTCCCCTGCTAAGCTCGGCCCATGTCTACTCAAACGCTTCAAAAAGAGGCCGATGTAGTCGTCGTGGGGGCCGGGATCTCCGGGTGCGCTACCGCCTACAACCTGGCTAAGAGGGGGTTGAATGTGGTGGTGCTGGAGAAGGACGATATCGCCCACGAGGCCTCGGGCCGGAGCATGGCCGCCGTGGGCCTACTCGGCAAGCATCACCCCGATGAGTTCAAGCTGACCCAGGCCAGCATGGAGCTGTGGGAAGGCCTGGGAGATGAGCTTCATACCGATATAGAATATATCAGGGGGGGCAGGCTCGCGATAGCCAATACCGATGAGGACATGCCCCTGTTCAAGGAGATGGTGGAAGGGGCCGAGGAGTCGGGGGTAGCAATAGAGTGGCTGGAGCCCGACCAGGCCCGGGCCCGCTGGCCCTTCTTGCAAGGGCCTTTTATCAAGGCTGTATATTCTCCTCACGAGGGCCACGTCAACCCGCCCAAGACCGTCCATGCCTTCGCCCGGTCCGCCCAGGAATATGGCGCCACCTTTCACACCGGGTGCATTGTCAAGAACATCAATGTCAAAGCCGGCCGGGTCTCCTCCGTCTCCACCAACAGGGGTGAGATACAGACCGGCGCGGTGGTGAATGTCGCCGGGGTCTGGGCCTACCGGCTGGCCGATAGGCTGGGGGTACATCTGCCCATCCAGTTGATCCGGGTGGTGCAGGGAGAGACGGAGCCCGGTCCCCGGCTGTTCGACTACTTTCTGCGGGGCCCCAACTACGGCGCAAGGCAGACCGCATCGGGCACCTTTCGCATAACCGGAGGTTATCGTCAGCTGGATGTCTACCACGACCTGTCCCTCCATGACCTCCGGGACATCAGGATGTGGGCTCCCAGGCTGCTCCGGTATCGGCGGGACGTGACCCTACAACTTAATCTGGCCATCCTCAAGCATGACTTCACCGCGCTTGTAAACAGGATGTTACGCCGTAAGTCGGGTGCTCCGGCCCCCGTGGGCATGGAACCCAGAAAACATCCCAAGAACCTGGAGAGGAAGCTGGCCCGGGTGAGCAAGCTGGTTCCCGATATGAAAGGGATCAAGCTGACCCGGACCTGGTCCGGTTTCGTGGACATGACTCCCGATTTTCTGCCCATTATCGGGCCCGTGGATAAGCCCGAGGGCCTGTATCTGGCCACGGGCTTCAGCGGCCACGGATTCGCTCTAGGGCCTATCGTAGGAAAGGTGATGGCCGACCTGGTGATCGAGGGCCAGACTTCTATGTCGATTCACTCCTTCCGGCCCAGCCGCTTCGCCGAAGGGCGGGTGCAGGTGCCGAAGCGGTTGATGTAGAGTCTTCATGGCCCCTAAACTGCTTTATAGAAAAGTGTCGAAGAGGGGGTGAGCAATGGAGGATAGGGCCGATGTAGTGGTGGTTGGAGGAGGGATATCCGGGTGCGCCATCGCCTACAACCTGGCCAAAAGGGGCAAGAAGGTGGTGCTTCTGGAGAAGGATGAGATCGCCTTCGAGGCCTCCGGCAGGACGGTGGCTGCGGTGGGGTTGCTGGGAAAGCAGGAGGGCGAGTTCCTCTTTGCCGAGCACAGCCTCCGGCTCTATGACCAGCTTAGCGATGATCTAAGCTACGATGTGGAGTTCATCAAAGAGGGCCGGCTTCTGCCCGCGGAAGCCGAAGCGGACAGGCCGATCTTCCAGGAGATGGTGGCTGCTGCTAAAGATGCGGGCGTGGAGCTGGAGCTGTTGGGACGGGAGCAGGTGAGACGCAGGTTCCCGTATATCGAAGGCGGGTTCTACGACATGGCCTACTCTCCTAATGAGGGCCACGTGAACCCTGTCAAGGTGGTGGATGGCTTCGCCAGGGCCGCCCGGGAGTATGGGGTCCAGATATACACCGGTTGCATTGCTACCGATATCGGGGTCACGGGGGGCAGGGTAACATCGGTTGACACCAACAAGGGAGAGATCAAGACGGATGTGGTGGTGAACGCGGCGGGGGTCTGGGCCTATCGCCTGGCCGATAGGGTCGGTGTCCACATACCCATCCAGATAGTGCGGTTGTCCCAGGGCGAAACGGAGCCCGCTCCCCGGTTCATCGAGCCCTTCGTCCGCAGCGGGATATACTGCATGCGCCAGACGGCATCGGGGAATATACGGGTCAGCAACGGCTACCGAGACCAGGCGGTCTACCACGACCTCTCCTTCCACGACATGCGGGATATCGCCGTCTGGCTTCCCAGGCTCATCAAGCAGCGCAAGTATGTGTCCTTCAGACTGGACATGGAGCTGCTGAGGTATGACCTTCGGGCCTTTCTGGCCTCGGTGCGGGGCCGGAGCAACCACCACATCGCCCCCAGGAATAAGGAGCCCAGACGGGCCCTCCACAAGGTGCGGGGACAGCTAGCCGCCGCCAGTAAATTGATACCTAGGCTGAAACGTCTTTCGATACAGAATCACTGGGCCGGATACATAGACCTGACCCCCGACCTCCTCCCCGTTCTCGGGCCCGTTGGCCGGCCTGAAGGTTTTTTCCTGTCCATGGGGTTCAGCGGCCACGGGTTTGCCCTGGGCCCCATCGTGGGGCAGCTGCTGGCCGAGATGATCATCGATGGAAAGCCTTCCCTCCCCCTGGATATGTTCAGCGCCGACCGATTCGGCAAGATGGACACCCCAATGCCCACCCGCCTGATGTAAGGTCGATGTGAGAGAGCTTCGCCGTGCTTAGGGTCAACAGATTGCCACACTGGGCGTCACGAG
>JADFJI010000083.1:5711-7973 GCA_022566235.1 Chloroflexota bacterium | reverse complement strand
TCACTCTCCACCCAATGTTACAGCCACACGTTGTTGCTTTCCTTCGCGGACGATCGTTGGGAACTGCGCGACATGGTCGTCGTGCGGATGATCCCGAAGAACGCGGATCACCCGTCCGATCCCCAAAGAGTTTACGCTCATCAGTGGCGTTCTGACGACGGCGGCGAGACTTGGTCACTATCGGATGCCCCTCCTCTGGGGGGGTCTGATCGTATATCCGGATGTCCTCTACTCCGGACGGTTTCAGTCAAAGGACGACGGCCAAACCTGGCAGGAGGTGAGCAACGAGTACCCCGTCACGGGAGGTACGCCTGGGTATCCATCGGCCCTGTACCACTTCAATTCTACGGGGGTTCTTCAGGATTCGATTATTCTCCTCATTAGCAGGGACGGCGCAGTCACTTGGAATCAAGTCCTCACACCGCAGGTAAGGGAGCAAATAAATATCGTCGATTTCGATTCCTTTGTTCCACCCAACATCGTACTTGGTTGGCCCGAAGCAGGCCTGTTCAAGGCGAATGCTTTGGACCCCAAAGATTGGACAAAGCTCCATTGGCCACCTGGTACAAGCGGTCGTAAAGAGGTAGCATTTCATCCCACGAACCCCGACGTGGTTTGGGTGGCGGCGGCGGGACACCTGCTGGGATTGGAGCGGGAGGCGTGGGTCTCGGCCCTTGGCCTGGCGTCCAATCAGGCCTCTGGGACTCTAAACTGGACCAGCGATCCGACGGAGAACTCCCGCCCCTTCAACCCGGGCCTTGCCGCTCGCAACGGCGTTACCGCCGCTCTTTTGGCCCAGGCGGGATTCGGAGGCCCGAGGGACGTCTTCGAGGGCAAATACGACTTCTTCACCGCCTTCTCGGATACCCGCCATCCCGAGGCCCTGGTCGAAGGCTGGGGACGGCGCTACGCTATCACGGAGCTGGCCGTCAAACGATACCCTACAGTCGCCCAGAGCCACTCGGGCCTGGACGGCCTCCTAGAGATACGGGATGAGCAGGGCCTGACCATCGAGGAGATATCGAAAATCGACCTGAGAATCGCGCCCCTGGCGACCCGGGTAATCGATAACAACACCATGAGGTCCCACTGCGCACAGTACGTTCTTGCGGTTGCGGCACTGAGGGGGAAGGTGGAGCCTGAGGACGTTCTGCTCTCTGACCATCGCTCCGACCCGAGGGTCCAGCGCCTGTTCGAGAGTATCCGGGTCATCCCGGACGATGATCTGGCCGGGACCTATCCGGAGCACTACGAAACCATCATCGAGGTCACCACCACCGATGGCGAGATACACAGGAAGCGGGTGCTCAGCGCCCGGGGCCTCCCCGATAATCCAATGACCCGGGAGGAGGTGCTGGACAAGTTCCTGGCCCTGGCGACCACGGTGGTTAGTCGGGAGCGGGCCGATGAGATAGTCCGGATGGTGGATGGCGTAGAGGCTCTCAGCGATATCCGGGACCTGGCCCGCCTGCTGGTGGTAAAAAGCTGACCCTCTGTATGGGTTTTCCAATTTAGGAATGATACGACTAAGTTTTTGTCATTTTGAGTCCCGCATTGTCCCGATACTCGGGACTCGTCGGGATGAAGAGCCTGGGGTGGGGTAAATTCTCAGATAGTGTTGAGAGATACCCCACCACCCCAGACCCTTCGCTCAGCTCAGGGTGACAGGTAGCAAAACGTCCACATGAGGTTAACTGGAGGATACCAGAATGGCCAAAATAGCGGACTTCAGCATCATGTTGTTTCCCTGGGGGGTGAAGAACCCGTCGGTCGGCGAGATCGTGGAGGCGGCCAAGCTGTGCGAAAGGCTGGGATTCCACTCTGTATCCCTGCCCATGCACCTGACAATGCCCACCACATGGCTGTTCCCCAAATTCCCCAACCGGGACGTGTTGGACCCACTGGTGGTCCTTCCCGCAATGGTGGCCGCTACCTCAACCATCAAAGTGGGGTTCAACTCGGCCCTCTTGCCCCTTCTGCCACCCTACGAGTGGGCCAAATACCTGGCTACCCTGGATGTCATGTCCGGGGGTCGGGTCATAGCCGGCGTGGCCATGGGCTGGTGGGAGGAGGAGTTCCAGGTCGCAGGGTCGGAGCTGAAGGCCCGGGGACAGATGTTCGATGAGCAGCTTGAGATTATTACCAGCCTCTGGACAAGGGATAGGACCACCTTTCAAGGGCGCCACTACAACCTGGTGGATGCCCCCCTGGAGCCCAAGCCGGTGCAGAAGCCACATCCCCCTATCTGGATTGGGGGTGGCA